>JAQXBP010000028.1:0-13111 GCA_029252345.1 Flavobacteriaceae bacterium
TCTTTTTGAATCAAGAGCCATAAGAGCAATTTGAAGAGCATCTGTTCCATTGGCACATGGAATTACATGTCTTACGTTTAAATATTCCTGTAAATTATTTTGGAAATCCTTTACAATTGGTCCATTTATGAATGATGATGAATTAATTACTTTTTTAATCTCTCTATTTACTTGCCATCTTATCTTTCGATATTGACCATTTAGGTCAACCATATTTATTTTTTTCATCTAAAACAAAATTAAAAAAGTATTTTTGGAAAAAGTATTTAGTGAAATTTATTTATGAAATATTTATAATACTGGCTTATTTGTTAGCCCAACCTTTTAGAATTTTCTCATCTAAAACAAATCTGTTCTTTGAAGGAAGAAAAAATTCTTTTAAAATACTTAAGAAAAAAGTAAATCCAAGAGATAGAAATATCTGGTTTCATGTAGCTTCCCTCGGAGAATTTGAAATTGCAAAACCAATTATTGAGTCCTTAAAATCAAAAATAGATAATCTTAAAATTATAGTAACATTTTTTTCTCCATCTGGTCTAGAAAACTCAAAAGACTATATAGTTTCTGATGCGATGGTTTATCTTCCAATTGATCTTTCAGTGAATGCAAAAAAGTTCATAAAAATTGTAAATCCAAAAGTTGCTGTTTTTATAAAGAATGATATTTGGTCTAATTATATAAGTTATCTAAAACAAAATAATTCTGTGATTTATTCTGTATCATCTAAGTTTGATAATTCCCAGTTTTATTTCAAATTCTATGGTGCTTGGTTTTTAAAAAAGTTAAGAAACATAAATTATTTTTTTGTACAAGATGTTGATTCAAAAAATATACTAGAAAACAACTCTTTAAAAAATATTAGTGTATCAGGAGATTCAAGATTTTCAGCAGTTATTAAAACACTTAATGAGAATAAAAAAATTGAAAATATTGAAAAATTTGTTGATAATAAAAAATGTCTTATAGCTGGGAGTGTATGGGAAAAAGATATTGATTTAATTAATAAAGTGATTCTTGAAAAAGAAATGAAATTTATAATTGCTCCACATGAAGTTTCTTCTGATTTCATAAAAAAATTAGAGAATTTATATGAAAATAATACTGTTAAATTTTCATGTTTGAATACTAAAGATGACTTCGATAAAAAAATATTAATTATTGATTCAATAGGAAGTTTAAAATATATTTATAAATATGGTGACATCTCATATATTGGAGGAGGAATGTCTAATAATGGTCTTCATAATATTTTAGAACCTGCAGTTTTTTCATGTCCTATAATAATTGGCAAAAATTATAAAGGTTTTACCGAAGCAGAAGAATTGATAAAACTTGGAGGAGTCTATTCTGTTAAAGATCCTGATGAATTTTGTAAAGTATTCTCTAAATTAAATGATACAGAATTAAGAATTAGATCTGGAGAAATAAGCTTCGATTATATTTTAAAAAGTGTAGAAAAAAATTCTAAAATTTTAAATTCTCTTATTAAAAATTTACAATAATTAATTTATAGATTTAAATTTGTAATATGTTTAGAGAACTTACAATCATTTTAATTTTATGTTCATCCATTAATATTTTTGGACAAGACTCAAAACCTCCAAATATTATAATGATGATAGGAGATGGAATGGGTCTTTCAGCTATATCTTCTGGTATGTACTCAAATAATAATTATACTTCACTTGAAAGATCTGAGTATATAGGTCTATTAAAAACTCATTCATTGGATGATCTAGTTACTGACTCTGCTGCATCTGGAACAGCAATGTCTTCAGGTGTAAAAACTTATAACAGAACGGTTGGTTTAGATGGAAACTTAAGTTCAGTAAAGTCTATTCTTGAAATTTGCAGAGATAGAGGATATACGACAGCTATTGTTGCTACATCTACAATTGTTCATGCTACCCCTGCATCATATTATTCAAAAGTAAAAAGCAGATATCAATATGATGAAATTGCAAGCCAACTATCTAAAAGCAATATTAATTTTTTTGTTGGTGGAGGTGAAAAATATTTTAATGATAGGGTTGATGGAAGAAATTTAATCAATGAAATGGATGATTATTTTTTTGCAAATAGTTTAGAAAGTTTTAAAAATATCAATTCAAACAAAATTGGATATTTAACTTATTATGATGAACCTGTTGGAAAACATGAAGGAAGAGAACCATCTCTTGAAGATATAGCTCAAATAACTATCCAAAAGCTAAAGAGCTTCGATAATCCATTTTTTCTCCTTGTTGAAGGTTCACAGATTGATTGGGGTGGTCACGATAATGACTCAGAACATCTAATTAGCGAAATGTTAGAATTTGATAAAACAATTGAGACAGTTTTTAATTTTGCTGATAAAGATAAAAATACTCTAGTAGTAATAACTGCAGATCATGAAACGGGTGGTGCTGCTATTGTTGATGGTAATCTTGAAGAGTCATTTGTAAAAATTAAATATGTATCAGGGGATCATACAGCTACAATGGTTCCAATATTTAGTCTAGGCCCTTACTCATCACTTTTCAAAGGAGTTTATGATAATACTGAAATTTTTGATAAATTAGAAGCAATCATAAAAAAATGAAAAAATTACTTTTAGCATTTCTAGTATTTACTTTATCATGTGATAGTGAACCAATTGCTGTTGATGTTTTAATCTCCGGAGGATCTATTCATGATGGTAGTGGAATGAATGGATATATTGGGAATGTTGCTATAAAAAATGATACAATTTTTTATGTAGGAAAAAAAAGGAATTTTATAGCTAATCAAACAATTGATGCTACAGGTAAAGTAGTTTCTCCAGGGTTTATCAATATGCTTAGTTGGGGCTATAATACTTTGATGCAAGATGGTAGATCATTAAGTGACTTGAAACAAGGAGTTACTTTAGAAGTATTTGGTGAAGGTACTTCTCCTGGACCTCGAGGTTCAATAGGAAGTAATAATTATGTTTCTTTTGGAGAAGCAATGGAAAAATTGGAATCTAGTGGTGTTTCAACAAATATTGCATCATACCTAGGCGCTGCAACTGTTAGGATTCAAGAAATTGGATATGCTAACAGAAAGGCCTCTTCTAGTGAGATGGAATCAATGAGAAATATTGTTAAACTTGCTATGATGCAAGGTGCAATTGGAATTGGTTCTTCACTAATTTATGCACCTGGTGATTATGCAGATACAGATGAACTTGTTGAGTTATCTAAGATTGCATCATCTTACGGTGGAAGGTATATTTCTCACATGAGAAATGAAGACTTCAGAGTTTTAGAGGCCGTTGATGAATTACTTGAAATTGCTGAAAGGGCTGATATCCCTGCTGAAATATATCATCTTAAATCATCTAGAAAACCCAATTGGCATTTATTAGATTCTGTTATTAATAAAGTTGAAAAAGCTAGAGATAAAGGTTTAAAAATAACTGCTGATATGTATACATATCCTGCTTCATCAACAGGGTTAACAGGTGTTATACCTACTTGGGTTCAAGAAGGTGGAACACAAGCTTGGATTAATCGTATGAAAAAACCCGAGATAAGGGAAAGACTTTTTAAAGATATACGAAAGGAACTTTCTGAACAGCCACCAGAAGATATTTTAATGGTTGGATTCAATAAGCAGTCTATGTCAAATAAATATCGAGGTATGAATATTGCTGAAGCAGCGGAATTAAGAGGTGAATCTCCAGAGGAAGCTATAGTGAATTTAATAATTGAAGATGGTAGTAGAATTCAATGTATATACTTTAGTATGTCTGAAGAAAATGTTCGGAAAAAAATTATGTTACCATGGGTTTCTTTTGACTCTGATGCTGGATCTTATTCTGATATTTCAAAAGATTTCATAACACATCCGCGAGCTTTTGGAAGCTTTGCTAGAGTTCTAGGTAAATACGTAAGAGATGAAAAATTAATTTCAATGGAAGAGGCTATTAGAAGACTTTCTGGTTTTCCAGCAGATAATCTGGGTATTAATAATAGAGGTTATTTAAAGCCTGGTTACTTTGCAGATATTGTAATTTTTGATCCAAAATTAATCAATGATAAAGCAACTTTTGAAGAACCTCTCCAATTTGCTGTTGGAGTTGAGCAGGTTTTTGTTAATGGAATTCAAGTAATTTCTGATAGTGACCATACTGGAAAATTTCCTGGAAGATTTATTAAAGGACCTGGTTTTAAGATCACTGATTAATAATAAACAAAGCTTTAAGTTTTAATAAATTGATTAGAAATAGACAGAAATTAGATGAAAAAAAGTGCGGGTGAAGGGACTCGAACCCCCAAGCTGTTAGGCACTAGATCCTAAGTCTAGCGTGTCTACCAATTTCACCACACCCGCAAAAGGTGAACAAATATAAATAAGTTTTTAAAAATAAATCAACTATGAGTACATTATCTGAAAATGAGAAAGAAAAATACTTAAGCGAGCTATTTGAGTTCTTAAAACTACCATCTATTAGTGCTGATACAAGATATAAGGATACAATGAATAAAACAGCTGAATGGGTTTCTAAAGAACTTTTAAAATCAGGATGTGATTCATCAAACGTATATGAGACTAATGGCCATCCTATAGTTTATGGAGAGAAATTTGTAAATGAATCATTTCCAACAGTTTTAGTATATGGTCACTATGATGTACAACCTCCTGATCCAATTGAACTTTGGACTAATCCACCTTTTGAGCCAGTAATCAAAAATACAGACGTTCATCCAGAGGGTGCTATTTTTGCTAGAGGAGCTTGTGATGACAAAGGTCAAGTCTTTATGCATGTTAAGGCATTCGAGCAACTTATAAAAAAGAACAAATTAAATTGTAATGTAAAATTTATGATTGAAGGAGAAGAAGAGGTTGGAAGTAATAATCTTGAAAAATTCCTTTTAGAAAATAAAGCTAAACTTAATGCTGATGTTATATTAATATCAGATACTGGCTTAAGCAATCTTAACAAGCCCACCTTTACAGTTGGACTTAGGGGTTTATCATACATGGAAATTAAGATAACCGGACCCAATAGAGATCTTCACTCTGGGATTTATGGAGGAGCTTTAGCTAATCCTATAAATATTTTATCCGACATGATAAGTTCACTTATAGATAGTGAAGGGAGAATAACAATACCTGGGTTTTACGATGAAGTTTTAGAGATAGAAAAATCCAAAAGAGAGTTAATAGAGGAGATGTCAAAATTTGATAATGATCATTTTAAAAACTCTATTGGTCTTAAAGAAACAAAAGGAGAGAAAGGTTATTCAACATTAGAAAGATTATCAATACGTCCTACCCTTGATGTAAATGGTATTTGGGGTGGATATATAGGAGAGGGATCTAAAACTGTAATCCCGAGTGAAGCAAATGCAAAAATTTCTATGAGATTGGTTCCAAATCAAAATTGGGAAAAAATAAGTGAATTATTTACAAATCATATTAGGAGTATTACTCCTGAATATGTTTCAATAGAAGTAACTACTCATCATGGAGGGAACCCTTATATAACTCCAGAAGGTTTTAAAGGTTATGAATCTGCTATGAAAGCTTATAAAGATAGTTTTGGAATAGACCCGATACCACAAAAAGATGGAGGAAGCATTCCTATAGTTCCTATGTTTGAAAGTATTCTCGGAATAAAAACAGTTTTAATGGGATTTGGACTTGATAGTGATGCTATTCATTCACCTGATGAAAACTATGGAGTAAAGAACTTTTTTATTGGGATTGAAACTATTCAAAACTTTTATAAGCATTTTGGTAACTAAAGGAGTTTATCGGGGTTTTTATTAATAAAGCTTGACCAATTAGAATATTTTTTTTTCTGTTTATTACCATTATCAAAATTAAAGAAATGACATACAGCTGCTGCTAATCCATCCGTTGAATCTAGATTTTTAGGAAGCTCTTTAATTTTAAGCATACTCTTAAGCATTTTTGCAACTTGTTCTTTGCTAGAATTTCCATTTCCAGTAATGGCCATTTTAATTTTTTTTGGGGAATATTCTGTAATTGGAATATTAAAATTTAATGCTGCAGCAATTGAAACACCTTGCGCTCTTCCTAACTTTAACATTGACTGAACATTTTTACCGAAAAAAGGAGCTTCAATTGCAATTAAATCCGGACTATAAGATTTAATTAATTCAGATGTTTTTTTAAATATTTTTGACAACTTAACACTGTGATCATCTTTAGAAGGAAGTTTATATTCAACTAAATCTAAAAGTTCCATATTTTTTCCAGTAATTTTAATTATTCCAAATCCCATTATATTTGTTCCAGGGTCAATACCCATTATTATTGAATTATCAGGTAGATTTTTACTCATAATTAAGTTTAAATGGAATACTAAATTTCACTTCAACGAATTCTCCAACATTTGTTTTGATAGCAGGTAACGCATTGGGCAATTGTTCAACTGCTTCATGAATTATTAAAAGTAATTTCTCATCTAATTTGTTTAAGGGTGAAAGTTTATCCAAACTAAATCTTCCATTTGTATCAATTTTTAATGTAAGCATATATTCTGTAGAGTCAAGTGGAAAGACTTTATTGTCCAGAAAATTACTCATTTCAGTTTCAATTATATCTCTAAAACAGCTTAATTGATCTTCAATTTTTAAATTTTCACATTCAGGAAATGATGGGGATTGATCATTGATTGACCATTTAGATGCAGATTGAATTTCAGAATCTGGGACCTTAAGAGAATTAGAGTCACAGGAAACTAAAGTAATTACAAATAGTAACCACTTTGAATAAAACTTAATGTTGAAATTCTTAATTAAGTTAAGCACAACTAAAATTACGATTTTTTTATAGCTTTGTCCAATGGAGATATTTCTAATCTCAGTCTTTTTGATTGGTATTGCATTTTCAGGTATTGCAATTAAACTGATTTTTAAAAAGAATGGTGAATTTTCGGGTACTTGTGCTAGTCAAAGTCCCTTCTTAAATAAGTCTGATGAGCCATGTGGTATTTGTGGAAAAATTCCAACTAGTTCAGAATGTGCTAATGATATAAAATGATCAAAATAATTTCTAAACTTGGACCAGGTTTACTTTTTGCTGGAGCTGCAATTGGAGTTTCTCACCTTGTTCAATCAACACGAGCAGGAGCTGATTTTGGGTGGGGATTAATTTGGGCTTTAATACTAGTTAATATTTTTAAATATCCTTTTTTTCAATATGGACCTAGATATGCTATGGCTACGGGAGAAAGTCTACTAGATGGATATTACAAGATTGGCAAAGTATTTTTGATTACTTATTTCATATTAAACTTAGCGACAATGTTTACAATTCAAACAGCTGTTACTATTGTCACTGCTGGACTAGCTTCTAGTCTTTTTGGATTGACAGATAATATGGTTATTTGGAGTCTAATAATCACCCTTATTTGTTATGTAATTTTATTATTGGGTAAATATCAGATTTTAGATAAAATGATAAAAATCATAATATTAATTTTAGCTATTAGTACCTTATTTTCAACTGGAGTTGCTTCAATAAATACTGAAGAAGCTTACAACTTTAAACAAATATTTCCAACAGGTAGTGGCTTAGTATTTTTAGTTGCGTTTATGGGGTGGATGCCTGCTCCATTAGATATATCTATTTGGCATTCTATATGGACTCTTGAGAAAAAAAAGAATCAAAAAATAACTCCAAAAGAAAGTTTATTTGACTTCAATGTAGGGTATTTTGCAACTGTTATTTTGGGAATTTGTTTTGTTAGTTTAGGTGCTCTAGTAATGTTCAAATCTGGAATAAGCTTTTCAAACAGTGGAAGTATTTTTGCTAATCAACTTATTGAATTATATACATCTAATTTAGGTGATAGTTTTTATTTGATAATTTCAATCTGTGCATTTACTACTATGTTTAGTACAACAATTACATGCCTAGATGCATCTCCAAGAACAATGTCTAGAGCTACACAATTATTAACAAAGAATAATAATAAGAGTTATTATTTTCAGTGGATATCTGCATTAGCAGTAGGCACAATGTTAATATTTTATTTTTTACTCTCTGAGATGGGAGCACTAGTTGAAGTAGCTACTATATTATCTTTTATAACCGCACCTTTTTATGCAATTTTAAATTATAAATTGATAATTAGTAAAAATATGCCTGAATCACATAAACCCTCCAAACCACTTAGAATTCTTAGTATAATTGGTATTTTATTTCTAAGTCTTTTTGCTCTTGGGTATATTTTGACTAGGTTTATTTAGTTTGTATCTTTGTTAAATATGGCTGAAATTAAAACAGTTAATCAAGGTTGGGTTAAACTAAATCTGCCCAAAAAAGAATCTAATTCTAAAATTAGAACTAAGAAACCTGATTGGATAAGAGTTAAACTTCCTATTGGAAAAAAATACACTCAACTTAGATCTACTGTAGAGAAAAATAATCTTCACACAATATGTGTTTCCGGAAATTGTCCCAATATGGGGGAATGTTGGACCGAAGGAACTGCAACATTTATGATACTTGGAAATATTTGTACAAGATCATGTGGTTTTTGTAATGTTCAAACTGGCAGCCCTTTACCAGCTGATACTTTGGAACCATTTAAAGTAGCTAGGTCTATAAATATTATGGGAGTTAAACATGCTGTTATAACTTCAGTTGACAGAGATGATCTTAAAGATGGAGGTTCTATTATTTGGGCAGAGACAGTTAATGCTGTCAGAGATTTAAATCCTAAAACTACAATTGAAACTTTAATTCCAGATTTTAAAGGTGAAACAGAAAATATAGATAGAATTATAGAAGTTGCTCCTGAAGTAGTTTCTCATAATCTTGAAACTGTCAGAAGGCTTACACGAGAAGTTAGAATTCAAGCTAAATATGACAGAAGTTTAGAGGTGTTAAAATATTTGAAGGAAAATGGTATTAATAGAACTAAATCTGGTTTGATGCTTGGTCTTGGTGAAACAAAAGAAGAGGTAATAGAAACAATGAGAGATCTTCGTAATGTTGGGGTTGATATTATAACTTTAGGCCAATATCTTCAACCAACAAAAAAACACTTAACTGTCAAGGATTTTATAACGCCTGAAGATTTTAAAGAATATGAAGTCATTGGAAAAGAAATGGGCTTTATACATGTAGAAAGTGGACCTTTAGTCAGGTCTTCTTACAAAGCGCATAAGCATATTCATTAATCTTTATTTATATATTCCTCTATATAATTATCAAAATCCAAATCATTTATTTCGTCAGGAAACTTAAGTCCTACTTCAATATAAAATATATCTCGATTTTTAACTTTTGGAATAAGTCTACCAAAATCTTTTTCAGTAGTTAGAATTTTTTTATTTATTGATAATTCAGATATTTTATCTATTGAAGGCTTGTTAAAATTATAGTGATCTGAATATTTAAGATGTTTGAAATCTAATCCTTTAAGTTTTAAAAAGTTTACAAGATATGAAGAGTCAGCTATTCCTGTTATTAATATAAAATTATCATCTTTTAGAACATCTATATCAATTTCTTCAGATTCTGATTTAATTTTTTGCAAATAAGTCAAAGAGCTAAAGAATACTTTTTGCTTTTCTAGAGGATTTAATGATTTTATAAATAAACGTTTATCCTTTTGGGATAGGTTATCAGGGCATTTAGTAACAACAATTAAGTCTGCTCTTTTTGCGGAGCTTTTATCTTCTCTTAAATTTCCAATTGGAAGAATCTCGTCTTTATAAAAAGGATAATGAAAAGTTGTAGTTAGAATCATTAAACCAGGTTTTACAAATCTATGTTGAAAGACATCATCCCATATACAAAGATCAGTATTGGGTAAATTTTTTAATATAATATTCATTCCTTTCCTTCTATCTTCACAAACAACTACATTAATTTCAGGATGCTTAGAATAAAATTGAAAAGGTTCATCACCTATATCATAAGCAGATGAGTTTTTAGATGCTTGAATAAAGCCTTTAGTGTTTCGATTATAACCCCTACTCAAAGTGGTAATCTTATTTTTATATTTATGTTTTTCAATAATATGGTCTACTACAATTGACTTCCCAGTCCCACCTGTTGAAAGATTTCCAATTCCTATTGTTGGTGTTTTATATACAATTGAATCAATTACACCAAGATCGAAAAGAAAGTTTCTAAAAGATGTGTAAAGCCAATATAATAGTGATAAAGGGTATAATAAAAAATTCAATGTTTTCACTAGAGGAAAGATAATATTATATTTGCTATGAATCTATACTTATATGAAAGTTAGTGAAATTACAGAAATTATAAACAAGTGGATGCCAATATCAATTGCAGAAGATTTTGATAATGTTGGGTTACTTATAGGTTGCCCTGATTCAATTGTAAAAAATATTTTGGTGACTCTTGATACAACTTCAAAAGTTATTGATGAAGCTATAGATAACAATTGTAATTTAATTATAAGCTACCATCCAATAATTTTTAATGATTTAAAAAAAGTTACTTCAGACTCTGGATATGTTCAAAAATCTGTAATTAAGGCAGTAAAAAATAATATTTCAGTTTATGCTATTCATACGTCTTTAGATAACCATGCAGATGGTATTAGTTATTTTTTATCTAAAAAAATAGGTTTAAAAAATACATCTATACTAATTCCAAAAAAAAATCCTGATAGTAAACTTAAATTAGGAATGGGCGTTAAGGGAGAGCTTGAGGAACCTCTAGAAGAAACTGATTTTTTCAATTTACTTAAAGAAAAATTAAATTTAAAATATCTAAGACACTCTGTTAAACTTAATAAAAAAGTATCTAAAGTTTCGATTGTTGTCGGATCAGGAAGTTTTGCTATTAAGAATTCTTTAGATTCCAATGTAGATGCATTTATTACTTCTGATTTAAAGTATCATAATTTTTTTGAGGCTGATGATAAGGCTCTATTGATAGATATAGGTCATTATGAGAGTGAAAACCATATAAAATTAATAATTAAGGAATTTCTTATAAAAAATTTACCTAATTTTACCATCCTTTTATCCAAGGAAAATATTAACCCTGTAAACTATTACTAAAATGGCAAAAAAAGTTGAAATATCAGTTGAAGAAAAACTACGAGCTCTATTTGATCTTCAGTTAATTGACTCAAGAATTGATCAAATCAGAAGTATTAGAGGTGAGCTTCCTCTTGAAGTTGAAGATCTTGAAAACGAAATAGAGGGTTTAAATAATAGATTAGAGAGCTTTGAAAACGAAATTAAAGAAAGTGAAGATGGTATCAAATTTGAAGAAAATTCAATTTCTACATCTAAGGAAAGCCATAAAAAGTATGAAGGTGATTTAAAAAAGGTTCGAAACAATAGAGAATATAATGCAATTGTTAAAGAACAAGAATTTCAAGAATTAGAAATTAAGCTTTCTGAAAAAAAAATAGCTCAGTACAAAGAGATAATTGAAAACAAAACTGTTGTTCTAGATGAATTAAAAGATAAAATTAAGGATAGAAAATCACATCTTAAAGCTAAAAATTCTGAATTAGGAGAGATTCTTAAGGAAACTGAAAAAGAAGAAAAAACTCTTTTAACTAAATCTAAAGAGTTTGAAAAAAAGATAGAGGATACATTGATAGCTGCCTACAAAAGGATTAGATCTAATGTTAGAAATGGTCTTGCAATTGTTCCTATTGAAAGAAATGCTTCTGGTGGTTCATATTTTACCATTCCTCCACAAGTGCAAATGGAAATAGCGTCAAGACAAAAAATAATTACCGATGAGTATAGCGGAAGAATTTTAGTTGATCCGCAATTAGCTGAGGAAGAAATGGATAAAATGAAATCTATTTTCTCTTAATCAAAAAGCAGACTCTGTAATAATCTCTTTATTTTTTCCATTTACATAATCCATATATGAAAAACCTGGCTCTATACTATAGGAGCCTACTTCACCATTTTTATTCATGGCTATATATGCTACCTGAAATTTATTTTTTTGAGAATTAGAAGAAACAATTCTTTTAACAGCAATTTCACAAGCATCCTGTGGAGAATTACCTTGTCTCATTAATTCAACAACTAAAAATGATCCAACTGTTTTTACAACTTCTTCTCCTAATCCAGTTGCTACAGCACCACCAATTTTATTATCTATAAATAATCCTGATCCAATTATTGGAGAATCCCCTACTCTACCTTTCATCTTATACGCAAGCCCACTTGTAGTACATGCCCCTGAAATATTATTATTCTTATCAAGACAAAGCATTCCAATGGTATCATGATTTTCAATATTGATTAAAGGTTTATACTCTTCATTTTCAAGCCACTTCTCCCATTCTTTTTTTGATGATTCAGTCAATAGGTTTATTTTTTTGTAACCTTCAGAAATAGCAAATTCTTCAGCTCCTTTTCCAGCAAGCATAACATGTGGTGTTTTCTCCATTACATCTTTAGCAAGTTTTGCAACATTTACAATATTTTCAACAGCTACTACTGAACCACAGTCTCCTAAGTGGTTCATTACGCAGGCATCTAAAGTAACTTTTCCTGTTCTATCAGGCGCTCCACCAAAACCCACTGTAGTGTTTTTTGGGTTTTCTTCTTCTATTGCTACTCCTGTAACTGCAGCCTCTAAAGCATCAATACCTTTGTCTAACATTGAGCCAGCTGTAAAATTTGCTTCTGTTGTTTTCCAGGTGGATATGGATCTTACCATAGGAGAAAAATTTAAATTATTTGCTTTAAGTCTTGTTGTTATTGAAGACATTAAACCAACACTAAATATATCAAAAATAAAGTTTCTTCTTTTCATATTATTTATTAAGAGCTCTTAATCTTTTAATTAATGGTGGATGGGAGTAGTGAAAAAATACATACAAAGGGTGAGGATATATATTTGAAAGACTATCGACAGACAATTTTTTTAAAGCTAATGATAAGTCATCTCCATTATATGTTTCTTTTGCATAGGAATCTGCCTCAAACTCGTTTTTTCTACTTATATAATTCATCAAAATACCAGACATCATTGAAATAGGTGAGAAAATTATACTGAATCCTATTAAACCTAAATGAAAACTAACATCTGACCCTCCCAATGCAAGAGAGATTTCAGGTAGTTTTAAACATAATTCAAAGAAAAAAGTCATTACACCAATTTGGATAAC
>JAQXBP010000029.1:0-23893 GCA_029252345.1 Flavobacteriaceae bacterium
ATGATGTAGTATATGAACAAAAGGACTACCCTTTTATAAAACATAAAATAGATTAATATGGCTGAAGTAATAAATATGCCAAGATTGAGTGATACTATGGAAGAGGGAACTCTTGCTAAATGGTTTAAGAAAGTAGGCGATACAGTTAGAGAAGGAGAAATTTTAGCTGAAATTGAAACTGATAAAGCTACTATGGAATTTGAATCATTTCATGATGGTATTCTGCTTCATATTGGAATTGATGAAGGGTCAACTGCTCCTGTAGATAGTATAATTGCTATTATTGGTTCAAAAGGTGAAGATATTTCCTCACTTCTTAAAAATGCTGATATAAAAGTCAAGGAGGAACCAAAGCCAGAAGTCAAGGAGGAACCAAAGCCAGAAGTCAAGGAGGAACCAAAGCCAGAAGTCAAGGAGGAACCAAAGCCAGAAGTTAAGGAGGAACCAAAGCCAGTTTCAAATAATAATAAACCAAGCGATAGAATACTTATATCACCATTAGCTAAGAGTTTAGCTAAAGAAAAGGGAATAGATATATCTTCAGTTAAGGGAACAGGTGATAATGGAAGGATAATAAAAAGGGATATTGATTCATTCAAACCATCAAATTACTCTCAATTTTCTCAGCCCAGCCCACAATTAACAGAATCATCTTATGAGACTCAAAACTCAACGATGAGAAAGGCAATTGCTAAAAGACTTGCAGATTCTAAATTCTCAGCTCCTCATTATTACCTAAATATTGAACTAGAAATGGATAATATGATTTCATTTAGAAAGCAATTTATTCAAACACAAAATATTAAAATTTCTTTTAATGATATAATTGCAAAGGCTGTATCATTATCCTTAGCCAAACATCCTAAGGTTAATTCAAGATGGTATGATGATAAAATTATTTTTAATGAGCATGTTCATCTTGGAGTTGCAGTTGCTGTAGATGATGGTTTAATTGTTCCAATTGTTAAGTTTGCCAACTCAAAAGATTTACCGCAGATTAATTCTGAGATTAAAGACTTTGCTGAACGTGCAAAAAATAAAAAATTAACTCCAGCTGAAATTGAAGGTAGCACATTTACAATTTCAAACCTTGGTATGTTTGGAATTGAGAGTTTCACTTCTATTATTAATCAACCCAATTCTGCAATTCTTTCTATAGGAGCAATAGTTCAAAAGCCAATCATAAAAAACAATGAGGTTGTTGTAGGAAATACTATGAAGCTTACACTTGCATGTGACCACAGAACAGTCGATGGTGCAACAGGATCATTATTTTTAAAGACTCTTAAAGAATATGTCGAAAACCCAGTTTCAATACTAATTTAATGAAAACTATAGTTGTAACTGGTACTAGCTCAGGAATAGGCTATGAGATATGTGCTCAAGCTGCAAACCTTAGTTATAATGTAATCTCCATTTCAAGAAATATTGAACCTCTGTCAAAAGTTAATGGGGTAGAATCTCACTCAGTTGATATAACTGACAAAAAAAGTATAAGTGATTTTGTTGAAGATTTAAGTAAAAGAAATATTAAAATTGATATTCTTATAAACAATGCTGGACACTTGAGTAATGAATTATTTAGCGAAACTTCATATAAATCTTTTAAAGACACATTCGATGTAAACGTTTTTGGATTAGCAGAAATCACTAGGTCACTTATTCCATTGATTAATAAAACTGGTCATGTAATTAATATTAGTAGTATAGGAGGGGTGAATGGTTCAAAAAAATTTCCTGGTCTTTCGGTTTACTCAAGTAGTAAAGCTGCTGTTATTGCTTTAACAGAAGTTCTTTCTGAAGAATATTCTGATGGCCCTTCATTTAATGTGTTAGCCCTTGGAGCAGTTCAAACAAAAATGTTAAAGGAAGCATTTCCAGGTTATAATGCCGATACTAAGCCTGAAGAAATGGCAAAATATATTATTGACTTTGCACTAAATGGAAGTAAGCTGTTTAATGGAAAACTTATTTCAGTATCTAACTCAAATCCTTAGATTTTTTTGTGTCAGTTTAACTTTTTTGAATAATTCAGACGAATAAACAAAGTCATTAATCATTTTATCATCTGTGTTTAATATTTCTTGATTTGTGCCCTCCCATATTTTTTTTCCTTCTACTAAAAAAATGATTTTATCACCTATTTCCATTACTGAATTCATGTCATGTGTATTAATTACAGTTGTAATATCATATTCAACGGTAATTTCTTGAATTAGTTTATCAATAATAATTGCAGTTTTAGGATCTAGACCTGAATTAGGTTCATCACAAAACAAATATTTGGGATTAAGTACTATAGCCCTAGCAATTGCAACTCTTTTTTTCATACCTCCAGAAATTTCAGATGGAAATTTACTGTCTACATCCTTAAGATCAACTCGGTTAATAACCTCTTTAGCTCTAATAATCATCTCTGAGTCAGTTTTGTCTGAAAACATTCTAAGTGGAAAAATGATGTTATCCAAAACACTCATAGAATCAAAAAGAGCACTTCCTTGGAAAACCATTCCTATTTGTTTCCTTAAGTTTGAGATAGTTGAAATATTGTCTTTATTAAATTTTTTTCCATCATATAAAATCTCACCATTATCAACATCCAAAAGACCTAATAGGCATTTCATTAATACAGTTTTACCTGATCCACTCTGACCGATTATTAAGTTAGTTTTTCCTTTATCAAAAACTGCTGATACATCATTAATTATTTTGACATCATCAAATGATTTTGATATTTTATTTATAGTGATCATTAAGCTAATAAAAGTTGAGTTACAATAAAATTAATAATGATAATTACACTACTAGTCCAAACAAAAGAAACATTACTTGCCTTACCAACCTCTAATGCACCACCCTTCATGAAGAAGCCATGATATGATGGAATAGTAGCTAAAACAAATGCAAATAATATTGTTTTTATATAGGTGTAAATTATATGAAATACTTTAAAGTCAAGTTGAATTCCTTGAATAAAGTCAAAGCTAGTTGAAAACCCTGCATAAACACTAGCCATATAACCACCAAGAATCCCAAGAAACATTGCAAGAGTTATTAAAAATGGGTAAAGCAATAATGATATAATTTTTGGAAATATTAAATAATTAAAAGAATTTATTCCCATAACTTCAAGCGCTTCAATCTGTTCTGTTACTCTCATGGTTCCAATACTTGATGTAATGAATGAACCTACCTTACCTGCCATTATAATTGATATAAGAGTAGGTGCAAACTCTAATACTACAGATTGTCTTGTTGCAAAACCTATTAGGTTACCTGGAAGAAGAGGATTTTCTATTGCTAGAGCAGTTTGAATAGCAACAACTCCACCAATAAGAAAAGACATAAAAGCCACTATACCAATTGAGCCTATTATTAAGTCATCAATTTCCTGAAGAATTAACTTTTTAAGCACATTCCACTTTGTAAATTTTGTGAATGTATATTTAATCATCAAAAAATATCTTCCAATATGAAAAAATAATTTCATAAGAATTAGATCTGGTAAGTTATAGCATTGATGTTCATTCCAGCACCAACACTTGCAAACATAATAAGATCCCCTTTAACAAGCTTATGACCTTTATAATCACTCTTTTTAACTAAGTCAAAAAGAGTTGGAATAGTTGCAACAGAACTATTTCCATATTCTTCAATATTCATAGGAAGTACATCCTTAGGCGGAGACATTTTATATAGTCTAAAGAATCTTTTAATAATTGCCTCATCCATTTTTTTATTAGCTTGATGAATAAATATTTTTTTGAGATTCTCAATTTTACAATTTGACTCATCAAAACAATCTTTCATTGCCATAGGTACATTAGTTAATGCAAATTCATAAACTTTTCTTCCCTGCATTTTAATGTATTTTTGATTTGAATTTTTACTCAATTCAGGATTGTAAGAAGATCCATAGTAAATAAACTCATTTTCCCCCTCGAATGTATAGGTTGCAGAATTATGAGATAATATTCCAGAATCATCTGAGTTATTAGATTCAAGTATTATTGCTCCTGATCCATCTGCATAAATCATAGAATCTCTATCATTATCATCAGTTACTCTGGATAAAGTATCGCTACCAATAACTAGACATTTATTTGCCATTCCAGACTTAATAAATGATTTTGCTTGAATAACTCCTTCAACCCAACCAGGGCATCCACAAATAATATCGTAGGCAACACATTTTGGATTTTTAATTTTAAGAATGGATTTAACTTTGGATGAAAGAGAGGGTAATGTATCAATTTGACTGCTATTGCATGAGATATCACCAAAGTTATGAGCAACAATTATATAATCTAATGTTTCTTGGTTGATATTTGAATCTTCAATTGCTTTTTTTGCAGCTGTTGCAGCTAGATCAGAAGATTTGACCTCTCCTGAAACATACTTTCTTTCATCAATACCAGTAATTGACTGAAATTTCTCAATAATATCAGGATTTGAACTTTGGATTTGATTTCCATCATTATCAAAAAAACTATTATTAAGAAACTCGGTATTTGTCTTTGTTATATCAGGAATACAACTACCTGTTCCAGTAATTTTATAGTTCATTTTGTAAAATTAATTAAATTATTCATAACTGTCTATAGGCGGACAGCTACATATTAAATTTCTATCTCCAAATGCTTCATCCACCCTTCTAACAGAGGGCCAAAATTTATTACTTTTTAAATATCCCTTTGGAAATGATGCATCTTCTCTAGAGTAATTGTAATCCCAATTGCTAGACGTTATCATCTTGAGGGTATGTGGAGAATTTTTTAACATTTCCCTGTCTGATTCATCATTAGATGTAATCTCTAAATAGATTGAGTTAAGTGCATCACAAAATCTATCAAGTTCAGTTAAGTTTTCACTTTCGGTTGGTTCTATCATCATAGTTCCTGGAACTGGAAATGATACTGTTGGTGCATGAAATCCATAATCAATTAATCGCTTAGCAATGTCAATCACTTCAATGCCATATTTCTTAAACTCTCTGCAATCAATTATAAATTCATGAGCAGATCTCCCATTTTCTCCACTATATAGAATTGTGAAGTTTTTTTCAAGTTTAGTCTTCATGTAATTTGCATTAACAATGGCAAGTTCTGTAGATTTTTTAATACCAGTTCTTCCCAACATTCTTATATATCCGTAAGAAATTAAACAAACCAATGAGGATCCCCATGGTGCAGAGGATATTGCTTTTATATGATCCTTTCCGCCTGTTGGAATAACTGGATTTGAAGGAAGAAAGTCTTTAAGATGCTCTGCAACACAAATTGGTCCCACACCTGGTCCACCACCTCCATGTGGTATTGAAAATGTTTTGTGGAGATTTAAGTGACAAACATCTGCCCCAATTATTTTCGGACTCGTAAGTCCAACTTGAGCATTCATGTTTGCTCCGTCCATATAAACCTGTCCTCCGTTATCGTGAATAAGTTTATTAATTAATTGAATTTCTGATTCAAATACTCCATGAGTTGAAGGATATGTAATCATCAGAGCAGCTAAATTATCTTTATGTTCAGTAACTTTTATCTTAAGATTTTCAATATCAATGTTTCCTTTTTCATCTGTTCCAATAACTACAACTTTTAAACCAGCCATAATCGCTGATGCAGGATTGGTTCCATGAGCTGAAGAAGGAATTAAACAAATATTTCGATGACTTTCTCCTTTTTTATTTAGATAAGATTTTATTACCATCAGACCACTATATTCTCCTTGAGCACCAGAGTTGGGCTGCAATGATGTAGCTGAAAAACCTGTTATTTCAGATAAGAATGTTTCAAGTTTACTTATTACTTCGTGATATCCTGCAGCTTGATCTTTAGGGACAAATGGGTGAATTGAATTCCATTCAGACCAACTTAATGGAATCATTTCTGATGCAGCATTTAATTTCATTGTACATGATCCAAGGGAAATCATTGATTGAGTTAGAGATAAATCCTTATTTTCAAGAGATTTGATATATCTCATTAGGGATGTTTCCGAATGATAGGAGTTAAAAACAGGGTGAGTTAAAATTTCAGATTTTCTTATTTTATCTATCATTAGTTTATTTGGAAAATCAATTTTATTTGATTTTTTTCCTGAATAATCTTCAAAGACTGATATAATTTTATTTAAATCTTCAAGATCTGTTTTTTCATTAACTGAAATAGAGATTTGGTTCTCAATTAATTCACAAAAGTTTATATTTTTTGATAATGCAATTTTACTTACTTCTTGAGCATTACATTCTAATGTTATGGTATCAAAAAATTTAGAATATTTTAATGGAATTCCTAAACTAGAAAATCTATTGTATAAATAAACGGCCTTTAAGTGAATTGAATTTGAGATATTTTTTAATCCATTAGGACCATGATATACAACATACATTCCAGCCATTACTGCAAGTAAAACTTGAGCAGTACATATATTTGAAGTAGCTCTATCTCTTTTTATATGTTGTTCCCTTGTTTGCAATGCCATTCTTAGTGAATGATCACCGTCAATATCTTTGGTAACACCAATAATTCTTCCTGGAATATTTCTTTTATATTTTTCTTTAGTTGCAAAAAATGCAGCATGAGGTCCACCATATCCTAATGGTATTCCAAATCTTTGAGTTGTTCCAACAACAACATCAATTTTATCTGGTGAAGGAGGTTCTACAGTCACCAATAACATCAAGTCAGTCGCAAGAATGATTTTTAAGTCATCATTTTGAATATTAGATAATAGTTTATCAATATCAATTAAATTTCCTTCTCTGCCAGGGTATTGAATAATACAACCAAAAAAATCATCCTCGGAAATAGTATTTATGTCTCCAAGAATTATTTCAATGTTTAGAGGGTTAGCTCTAGTTTGAAGTACAGATAATGTTTGAGGTAAAATATTAGAATCAACAAAAAACTTTCTTTCATCAATAGTTTTTTGATTTTTAGATCTATTATTAAACATCATAATCATAGCCTCCGCAGCAGCAGTTCCTTCATCTAATAATGATGCATTTGCAATTTCCATCTTGGTTAAGTCACAGATCATTGTTTGAAAGTTTAACAATGCTTCAAGTCTCCCCTGGGCAATTTCAGGTTGATAGGGAGTATATGCGGTATACCATCCTGGATTTTCAAGAATATTTCTTTGAATTACAGAGGGAGTAAAGGTGTCATGGTAGCCAAGCCCAATGTATGTTTTAAAATTTTTATTTAAATATGAAAGTTTTTTAATTTCCTTTAAAAACTCCATTTCACTAATTCCCTCTGGAATGTCTAAATTTTTATTTAAACGAATGTTGTCAGGAATTGTTTGATTTAATAGTTCTTCAACAGATTCTACACCAATAGTTTTAAGAATAATCTCTAACTCTGAGCTATTAGGCCCTATGTGTCTATGCGAAAAATTTTCCTTGAACATTTAAAAGTTTTAGCAAAAATATGTAATATTGAAAATAATAATAATAATGTTCATTAAATGTTAAAACTTTTTTTTTATACGCTATTAGTTTTTTTTCAATCTTATGCTATTCAAGACATAGACAAACAAGAAGTAAAAAATTTATTAAATAGTGAAGTAACAGTAATTGATGTTAGAACAGATAAAGAATTTAAGGAAGGTAATATTGAAACTTCTTTTAATTTAGACTTTCAAAAAAGAGAATTTATTGATAGCCTAGAAAAACTTGATAAAAACAAAGAGTATTTAATCTACTGTGCTTCTGGTAATAAAAGCCGAAAAGCTAGTCATATTATGAAGTCTTTAGGGTTTAAAGTTATTTATAATTATAAAAAAGGTTATAAAGACTGGATTAAAAACTAAGACCTTTACATTAAATCCTTACTACTATCTAAAACTTTATTTTCAAGATCTTTTTTATATGCTTTTATCTTTTGTGAAATATCAGAATCGAAAGATCCAATGATTTGTGCTGCAAGAATTCCAGCATTTTTTGATCCATTTAATGCTACTGTTGCAACTGGAACACCTCCAGGCATTTGTAGAATTGATAGAATGGAATCCCATCCATCAATTGAATTTCTAGATTTTATAGGAACACCAATAACTGGTAGGCTTGTAATTGAAGCTACCATTCCTGGCAGATGAGCTGCTCCTCCGGCACCTGCTATAATAACTTTTATACCATTTAATTCAGCATTTGTAGCATATTCAATCATTTTCTTTGGAGTCCTGTGAGCTGAAACAATATCATGTTCTGTTTTAATTCCAAAAGATTTTAAAATTTCAATTGCTTCGCTCATTACTTCAAAGTCAGATTTACTACCCATTATAATTGCTACTTTATTCATTGGTTGTTATTATTATAGTTTCTTTAATTTTTTTAGCTAATGCTTTAGCTGCATTAATATCTTTGTTTACTATAGTTACGTGCCCCATCTTTCTATTAGGTTTAGTTTCAACTTTACCGTAAATATGAGGATTAACTCCTTCTATACCAATAATTTGATCAAAATTTTTATAAACCACAACACCCTTAGAATCTTTTTCGCCAACTAAATTAACCATTACGGAATTCATTAAAATATTAGTACTTCCTAAAGGTAGATCTAAAATTGCTCTTAAAAATTGTTCAAACTGACTTGTATAAGAACCTTCAATTGAAAAGTGATAACTATTATGAGGTCTTGGCGCAACCTCGTTTACTAAAAGTTCATTATCAGCTGTTAAAAACATTTCAACAGCAATTATTCCTGAAATTTTAAATTTTTCTGCAACAATTACAGCAAGTTTTTCAGCTTTTATCTTTAATTCATTTGAAATTTGAGCAGGAGATAAAATATATTCTAATTGATTAGATGTTTTATTAAACTCCATTTCAACTGAAGGATAGTTAACTATCTCTCCTGATTCTCTGGAGCTAACCATAACAGAAAGTTCTTTTTTTATTGAGACAACATCTTCAATAATACAATGACAATCAGCAAGTTTTTCCAGATCTTTATTGTTAGATATTTTATTAACTCCATACCCGTCATAACCCATTTTTGAAGCTTTCCAGATAAATGGAAAAGATATATCTCCTTTCATTATTAAAGTCTTTACTTCTTCAATTCCATCACAGCTTTTGAAAGGGGAAGTAGGTATTTCGTTTTTTGTATAAAACGCCTTTTGTTTTGATTTGTCTTGTATTATTTCAATTACTCCAGGTTGAGGATAAACTTTTTTTCCTTGTGATTCGAGAAATTTTAATGCTTCTACATTAACATTCTCTATTTCAATACTAATTAAATCAACATTTTTACCAAATTCAACTACAGTATCGTAATCCATTAAATCACCTTTGAAAAACTTTGAACATAATTTACTAGATGGACAGTCTTTATTTGGGTCGAGTACAAAAACTTTAAGATCCCATCTATTGGAAATATCCAGAATCATCTTACCAAGTTGTCCTCCACCTAATATTCCGATTGTTCTATTTTCTCTAAACATTGATCAAAAATAAGCATTACTTTAAAGACAGTAAAAAATACGAAACATTTTAAATATATTTGTGCCTATGTTTAATATTATCATTTTTGGAAAACCTGGTTCAGGTAAAGGAACTCAAGCAGATTTCTTAAAGAATAAATATGATTTATATCATATTTCAACTGGAGATTTATTTAGGACAAACATTACAACTGAAACTAAGCTAGGTATAGAGGCTAAGTCATACTTAGACAAAGGAGATTTAGTTCCTGATTCAGTTACAATTAAAATGCTTGAGAATGAGGTTTTGTTAAATAAAGATGTTAAAGGGTATATTTTTGATGGCTTTCCTAGAACTTTAAATCAAGCTGAATCTCTTGATTTTTTCCTAGAATCTATAAATCTCAATATCAATGCAACAATTGCCCTTGATGTTAGTGAGGATGAATTAATATCAAGATTGCTTGAACGAGGAAAAATTACAAATAGATCAGATGACCAAGATGTAGATAAAATTAAAAATAGATTTAATGAGTACAATAACAAGACTTCAATACTTATTAATTTCTACAAAAATCAAGATAAATTTTATTCAGTAGATGGAAAGGGCTCTGTTAATGATATTACCTCGAGATTATTTAATCTTATTGACAGTTTAATCTAAGATTATATGATAGTCGATAACTTTGTAGATTACGTAAAACTTACTATACGCTCAGGAAAAGGGGGTAGAGGATCGACTCACTTGAGAAGAGAAAAATATGTACCCAAAGGTGGTCCTGATGGTGGTGATGGTGGTCATGGAGGAAATATAATTGTAAGAGGAAATGCTAATTTATGGACACTACAAAGTTTTAGATTTAAAAAACATTTTAAAGCTGGGAATGGAGGAGATGGAGGTGGCTCAAGAAAATCAGGAATTAGTGGTGAAGATGTTATTGTTGATGTTCCCTTGGGAACCATTATCAAAGACACAAACACCAATAATGTTTTTTTTGAAATAAATGAAGAAAAAACTGAAACAATTCTTTTAAAAGGTGGAAAAGGAGGACGTGGTAATTTTCATTTTAAATCTCCAACAAATCAAACTCCAAGATATTCACAAGCAGGTCTTCCGGGTGAAGAACTTCAAATAACACTTGAATTAAAAGTTCTTGCTGATGTTGGTCTTGTTGGTTATCCAAATGCTGGAAAGTCAACTTTGCTATCTGTTTTGTCAGATGCAAAACCCAAAATTGCAGACTATGAGTTTACAACTCTTAAGCCAAATCTGGGTATAGTAGCAATGTCTGATTACAGATCATTTGTAATGGCAGATATTCCAGGAATAATTGAGGGTGCTAGTGAGGGTCGTGGCCTTGGTCACTATTTTTTAAGACATATTGAAAGAAACTCAATACTGTTATTCATGATTCCTGTAGACACTAAAGATGTTAAAAAAGATTTTAATGTTTTACGAAATGAACTTATTAAATATAATCCGGAACTTGCTGATAAAGAATTTTTGATTGCTTTTACTAAAAGTGATTTAATGGACGATGAATTGATTAAAGAATTTGAAATAATTTTAAAAAAAGAATTTAAATCAATTCCTTTTTTTATAATATCCTCTGTTAATACATTCGGAATTTCTGGACTAAAAGAGGGTTTGTGGAGAATGCTAAATAAAAACGAATAATTATGGATTTAAAAAAGGCTCAAAAAAAGGTTGATAATTGGATTAATCTTCATGGTGTAAGATATTTTAATGAGTTGACGAATATGGCTATTTTATCTGAAGAAGTAGGTGAAGTAGCTAAAATTATAGCAAGAAAATATGGTGAGCAAAGTTCAAAAAAAGAAGATAATACTGAAAATCTTGCAGATGAATTGTCTGATGTTCTTTTTGTTTTAATATGCCTTGCAAACCAAACTGGAATAGATCTTGAAAAATCATTTCAGGTAAATCTTGATAAAAAAACAAAGCGAGATAAGAATAGACATAAGTCAAATATTAAACTGAAATAGTGTATTTAATATCAAAAAAAGAAAGAAGTCTAAAAGGCGAAATAAAAATTAGTGGATCTAAAAGTGAATCCAATAGGCTGCTAATCTTAAGAGCTTATTCTTCTTTTTTTAAAATAATTAATCTCTCAGATTCTGATGATACTAAAACTATGCTTTCTGCATTAAAATCAGAAGATGAGAATATTGATATTAGTCATGCAGGAACAGCTATGAGGTTTTTGACTTCCTATTATTCATCTATTATAAATTCTTCAAAAATTTTAACTGGTTCTGCTAGAATGAAACAAAGGCCTATTTCGATTTTAGTTGATGCTTTAAATAAATTAGGAGCTGACATAGAATATATTGAGAATGAAGGATATCCTCCTATAAAACTTAGAGGAAAATTAATAACTAATAATACAGTTAGTTTACCTGCAAACGTAAGCTCTCAATATATATCTTCTTTAATGATGCTAGGTATTTCTCTAAAGGATGGATTAAAAATTAATTTATCTACAAAAATGATTTCTTTGCCTTATATTAAAATGACAAAAATATTGATTGAAAGACTTGGGGGTAAAGTTGTTATTCAATCAAATAACATTATTATACAACCTTTTTTATCTCAAGACATTTCTGATCAAACTGTAGAATCTGATTGGAGTTCAGTCTCTTATTTTTATAGTTTAGTTGCTCTTTCTAATTATTCAGAAATAACTATTTCAACATTTTTTAAAAAAAGTATTCAGGGTGATTCTAGAATTGAAAATATTTATAGGCAATTTGGTGTTGAAACAAGTTTTAGAGATAATAAGATTTATTTAAAAAAGAATAATGTAAAACTTCCTGATACCATTTCAATCAATCTTGAAGATAATCCAGATTTGGCTCAGACTATTATTGTTACTTGCTTAGGTCTTGGAATAGATTGTCATTTGGAAGGGCTACAAACTCTTAAAATAAAGGAGACGGATAGGTTATTAGCACTCAAAAATGAGATTAAAAAATTTGATGTAGATTTTATCGAAGTGTCTGATCAATCAATTACTCTAAGAAACACTTCTAAGTTAAAGTCAGGTGTTACTGTAGACACTTATAATGATCATAGAATGGCTATGTCATTTGCACCTTTATCTTTAATTAATCCAATCATTATTAATAACCCAGAGGTTGTTTCTAAATCTTATTCAAATTTTTGGAATGATCTTAAATCAGTTGGGTTTAATATTTCTGAAAAATAATTAGCTAATTACTTGACTTTCGGTGTTTCAGAAGGTTATATTTGCTCACCAAATATTTTATTATGAAATTATCTGCCTTTGAATATAAATTACCCGATAAATATATTGCTCAACATCCTTCCGAAGAAAGAGATGAATGTAAGTTAATGGTTCTAAATAGAAAAGAACAAACAATAGATCATTTAGTTTTTAAGGATATTATTGATTTTTATGACGAGGGAGATGTTGTTGTTCTTAACAATACTAAAGTTTTTCCTGCTAGACTATTCGGTAATAAAGAAAAAACTGGAGCTAGAATTGAAGTTTTTCTTTTAAGAGAACTTAATCAAGACCAAAGACTTTGGGATGTTTTAGTTGATCCAGCAAGAAAAATCAGAATTGGTAATAAACTATATTTTGGTGAAGATGAAAGTCTAGTTGCAGAAGTAATTGATAATACTACTTCAAGAGGAAGAACTCTAAGATTTCTTTTTGATGGCCCGTATGACGAATTTAGGAATAAATTGCAGGAACTTGGAGAAACTCCATTACCTAAGTATATAGATCGTCCTGTTGAGCCACAGGATAAAGAAAGATTCCAAACTATTTATGCAAAAAATGAGGGAGCCGTTGCAGCTCCAACTGCTGGTCTTCATTTTTCAAAACATTTACTAAAAAAATTAGAGATAAAAGGAGTGCTTCTTCCAGAAATTACATTACATATTGGCCTTGGAACTTTTAGTCCTGTTGATGTTGAAGATCTATCTAAGCACAAAATGGACTCAGAAGAACTAATTATTAAACAAGATTCTGCTGATATAATTAATAATGCACTAAAAAATAATAAAAAAATATGTGCAGTAGGTACAACTGTGATGAGGGGCCTAGAAAGTTCTGTTTCTTCATTTGGTACATTAAATCCTTATAATGGTTGGACTCATAAATTTATATATCCACCATTTGATTTTTCCATTGCTAATTCAATGATTTCTAATTTTCATACACCAAAATCAACACTACTTATGATGGTTTCCGCTTTTGGTGATAAGGATTTTATTTTAAAGGCTTATAAAGAGGCTATGAAAAAGAAATATAAATTTTCTTCCTATGGTGATGCAATGATGATTATCTAAATAGGTTTGAAAATAGCAGACAAAATAAAAAAACCAATTACTCAGGAATTAAAGATTTTTGAAAAACAATTCTATAACTCAGTTTCTTCAAAAGTCAAACTTTTAGATCTTATCCTAATTTATATTCTTAATAGAAAAGGTAAACAAATTAGGCCTATTCTTGTCTTGCTTTTTGCTAAAATGTTTTCAAATAAATCTTTAACTGAGAAATCTTACCGAGCAGCTAATCTTGTTGAGTTAATTCATACTGCTTCATTGATTCATGACGACATTGTTGATGATAGTAACATCAGACGTAATTTTTTAACAATAAATGCTCTATGGAAGAATAAAATCTCAGTTCTTGTTGGAGATTTTTTTTTATCAAAAGCCTTGCTTCTATCAACTGAAAATAAAGATTATGATTTATTAAATGAGGTTTCGAAAGCAGTAAAGGAAATTTCAGAAGGTGAATTATTTCAGATTCAGAAATCTAAAAACTTTAATTTATCTGAAGAAGACTACATTCTTTTGATATCAAAAAAAACAGCATCACTTTTTTCATGTTGCTGTAAATTAGGTTCGATTTCTTCAGGAAAAAACGATTTAGATGATATTGAGGCTTTTGGAAATTATTTAGGAATAATATTTCAAATTAAAGATGATCTTTTCGACTTTACAACTAAAAAAATAGGTAAACCTACAAAGTCAGACTTAAAATCTCAAAAAATCACTTTGCCACTAATTTTTTCAATTCAAAAATCAACTTATCAAGATAAAAAAGTAATTAAATCTATCCTCAAAAAGAAAAATTATACAATGGCTGACAAGAGATTGGTCAATGAATTTATAATTAAATATAAAGGATTTGAATATTCTCATAATAAAATGCTTGATTATAAAAAACTGGCTCTTAATAAACTTAAAAAGTTTCCGGATAATGAGTCAAAAGAATCAATTAAAACTCTCTTAGATTATATAATTGAGCGAAAGTATTAATTTACTATATTAACATTAAATTCTTAAAATTGATTAGCAAGGATACAATAGACAAAGTTTTTGAGTTTTCTAGAGTTGAAGAAGTGATTTCAGACTTCATAGCTTTAAAAAAAACTGGTGCTAATTTTAAAGGCTTGAGTCCCTTTACAAATGAAAAGACACCAAGTTTCGTTGTATCACCTTCAAAACAAATATGGAAAGACTTTAGCTCTGGTAAAGGAGGGAATGTAATTGCATTTTTAATGGAACATGAACAGTTTAATTATCCTGAGTCCATAAAATATCTTGCTAATAAATATAATATTGAAATATTAGAGACAGCTGAAAGTGCTGAAAATGTAGAAGAAAGAAACGAAAGGGAGTCGTTGTTTATTATTAACTCCTATGCATTGTCCTATTTTGAGGATGTATATTCAAAAAAAGAAAGAATTAAACAATATCTAATTGATAGAGGCCTTTCGGAGTCTACTATTAAAAATTTTAGTTTAGGATATAGTAACGATTCACAGAATGAATTTTATAAAAGTGCTTCTGATAAAGGGTATTCTGACAATTTTCTTGAAGAAACAGGTCTTGTATTATCTAATGCAGATAAAAAAATTGATAGGTTTAGAGGGAGGATAATTTTCCCAATTAAAAGTATAGCAGGAAGAATTGTTGGTTTTGGAGGAAGAATAGTTGATTCAACTAAAAAGATAGCGAAGTATATTAATTCTCCCGAAAGTAAAATTTATAATAAGAGTAAAACATTATATGGAATATATGAATCAAAACAATTTATAGTAAGAGATGATGTCTGTCTTTTAGTTGAAGGGTATATGGATGTAATTCAACTTCATGAACATGGAATTAAAAATGTATTAGCTTCATCTGGAACATCTCTTACAAAAGATCAAATTATTTTAATCAAAAGACTTACTTCAAATATTATAATATTATTTGATGGTGATCAGGCTGGGCTTGCAGCATCATTAAGAAGTATTGAAATGATTTTAGAGGAAGGGTTAAATGTAAAAATATGTTCTTTCCCGGATGGAGAAGATCCTGATAGTTTTGTTAAAAAACACAAAAAGGATTTTATGTTAGATTATGTTAAAAAGGAATCAAAAGATTTTATTGATTTTAAGCTTAATGTAAATTCTGATTTTCATAATGATGAAGATAAAAAAGTAGCTTTAATAAAAAACATTCTTAAATCTATTTCACTGATTCCAGACTCATTGAAACAGGAAATTTATATAAAAAAATTATCATCTATTTTAGAGATTGATGAAGCTTCACTCTTTAGATCTTTTGCTAATATTGAGAGTAGTAAAATATTAAAAAAATCATCAAAAAAATTATATAGAAATAAAATTATTAAAGTTCAAAGTTCTAAAGATGAGAATACAGCAAGTTATATTTATCAGCTAGAAAGACAGATTATTAGTATCCTGCTAAAATATGGAGCTGAAGAAATTGTATTTGAAGATACAAGACTTAGCAAGGATGAAAATGGAAATGTGCTTGAGACTAAAAAAGAAATTAGATCTAAAGTGTTTGAGAAAATTTATTTAGATCTTCAACAAGATGAAATAGAGTTTACTCATTCTCCATTCAAGGATATTTACAATAAATTAATAAATGGATTTCATAACGAAACATCAGTTTCAATAGATAGCTTCATAAATGATTTAGATTCAAGTTCTAGTAAAATTGTTTCTGATATTCTAATTAATGATGATAAGTATCAATTACATGACTGGGAAAGAAAGAATATTTATGTAAAAAAAATTGGAAGTGAATTAAGTCAGTTAGTAAATGAAACAATACTAAATATGAGAAGATTTTTGATTGATAAAAAAATTATTGAACTTCAAGAGTTTCAAAAAGAAGATGATAAAAATGACGTTTTAGAACAAGTAATGAGCTATTACAGGCTTAAGAAAGTGCTTTCGGCTAAACTTAATAGGGTTGTTTGATATGTTTTCTAGCTAATAAGTATAAATCAGTTTTTGAATTAACCTCAAGTTTCTTCATAATTCTTGTAATGTAAGTATTTACTGTTTTTTGATTAATATTTAATTTTTCTGAGATTTCAATATTTCTTTTTCCTCTAAAGAATAACTTTAAAACTTCTAGTTCACGCTTTGAAAGACTATTTAATTTTTCCGTATTATAATCAAAGCTAAACCTATTTTTAAGTCGAGTAAACTTATTCAATTCTTTTGACCCATATTTTGTGAAGGCTATATCTTGAATAATTCGTTTTAATGATTTTTTTCTTAAATTTTTAGTTATAAATCCCGAGGCCCCAAATTTTAAAAGGTTAATAGATTTATTTTCATTCGATTCAGAAGTAAATACAACTAAAGGGATATCTATGTTCTTTTTCTTGAATAATTTTAAAATATCTTTTACATTTCCATCTTTAAAATTAATTTCTGATATAACCAGATCAATTTCTTGTTGATTCATTATATCATTAATTTCAATTTTGTTATCTGAAAATGCAGCTACCTCAAATATTAAGGAATTTTTAAATATAGATTTAAACCCAATGTTAATAATTGGATTTGTGTCAATAATTAAGATTTTTAATTTTTTCAATTTATCTAAGATAATCTTTTGGAATTTTACAAACGGGTATAGGAAGCATTTTATGTCTGTTTGATGAATTTAATGTTTTATATATGTTCAAAACTTCTTTTTCTCTCTCAGATAAATCATAATCTAATTTATTAGCTAGATGCATTGCTTTTTCAAGCTCCTCATATGATGCTCCAATTTGATCTTCATCATTTCTGTTGTCATTCCAAAGTCCATCTGTTGGCTGTGCTTCTATGATTTCATCATCTATATTGTGAAACTTAGCTAGTTTATATACATCAGATTTTAATAAATCTGCAATAGGGCTAATATCTACACCACCATCTCCATACTTAGTGTAGAATCCAATACCAAAATCTTCAACTTTATTTCCAGTGCCAACAACTATATATTTTTTCAATGCTGAGAAATAATATAGTGTAACCATTCTTAATCTTGCCCTTGTATTGGCTAAACTTAGTTCATTTTCAGGAGATTTAACTTTAGGAATAGAGTCTGTAAATGAATCAAAAGTTTTATCTAAACTAATAGTCATTGAGCTTACATTAGAATATTTTTTCTTTAACCATTCTATGTGTTTTTTAGATCTTGAAACTTGATTTTTATCTTGGTTAATTGGCATTTCAACACAAAGAACATTTCTTCCAGTTTCAGCACAAAGCGTGGATGTTAGGGCTGAATCAATTCCACCAGAAACTCCAATCACGAACCCTTTCATTTTAATTCTATTAAGATAGTTGTCTGTCCAACTAACTATATGTTTTGAAACTTTTTCAGGATATTTCATCAACTAATATTAAATTATATATTTGTGCAAATCTAGTGTTTAAAAAAATTAAATGAAAGAAACAGAAATAACAATTAAGGTCAAGTTAGATGATAATAATATTCCTGAACACATTTCATGGTCAGCCCCTGATGGCGGTATGTTAGATGAATCCTCAAAAGCTATGTTGCTCTCTTTTTGGGATAGTAAAAAGAAAGAGACTTTAAAAATGGATCTTTGGACAAAAGAAATGCCAGTCGATGAAATGAAAACTTTTACTCTCCAAACTTTTTTATCAATGAAACAATCTATATTAAAAGCTACAGGTGAGGAGAATTTAGTAAACTTAATTGATGATTTTTGTATTGAATTTGAAAAGAGAATTTCTAATCAGCCTAAATAGCATATTCATTTAGAGAAGATTCAATAAAGGAATGAATTTCATTGATTCCTAATTTATTTTTTGAAGAAGTAACAAACATTTTTGGAAGATCCTCCCAATACTTAGAAAGTTGTTCTTTTAAATTATCAATTTGTATATCTAATTGTTTGATTTTTAATTTATCAGATTTTGTAAAAATTATAACAAAAGGACAATAATTGCTAATTAAGAATTCCATAAATTCAATATCTTTTTTTTGAATATCATGTCTTAAGTCAATAAGTAGAAAAGTATATAACAGTTCTTTTCTTAACTTAAAATAATTTTTATGCATAGTTTTAATATCTTCTTTTATTTTTTTTGAAACAGTGGCATAACCATATCCTGGAAGGTCAACAATATAAAGTTTATCATTTATTCTAAAATGATTTATTAGCAGTGTTTTTCCGGGTTTAGAAGAAATTTTAGCAATTGATTTATTGTTTAATAATGAATTTATAAGTGATGATTTACCCACGTTTGATCTCCCCACAAAAGCAAATTCAGGCAGGTTCTTGTTTGGACATTGATCAATAGTTTTGCTACTTTTTTCAAAAACTGAATTAATGATCTTCATATTCAGATTGATTATAATTTATTCTTTGAAAGCCAATTTTCCATTATTAAGTTAAAATCATTAGGATGTTCCATCATTGGGGCATGGCCGCATTTATCTATCCATGTTAGATCAGAATTAGGAAGTAGGGAATGAAAATCTTCTCCAACATTTGGCGGGGTAACAACATCTTGTCTCCCCCATATAATCAATGTTTTTGTTTCCATTTTTGGGAGGTCATCAGCCATGTTATGTCTTATAGCACTTTTGGCTAAAGATAATGTTCTAATTAATTTCTCACGATCATTTACACTTGCAAAAACTTCATCAATTATTTCTTTAGTTGCTATTTTAGGGTCATAGAATACCTCTTCGGTTTTCATCTGGATATATTCATAATTACCTCTTTTGGGATAACCATCTCCTATCATCGACTTCTCATATAGACCTGAGCTTCCAGTTATTATTAAACCACTTACTAATTCAGGATAATCTCTTGTAAAAAGAAGACCAACATGTCCTCCCAACGAATTTCCTAATAAAATAACATCTTTTAAATTCTTGAAATCAATAAACTCTTTTACAAATTTTGAAAAAGTAGCAACATTTGTTTTTAAAATAGGTGTATTATCTACAGGTAGCTCAGGTATAATTACTTTATAATTTTTTAATGGAAAATGTTCAAAAACGCCTTGAAAATTACTTAGTCCCCCCATCAATCCATGTAGAATAATTATTGGCCTACCTTCTCCTTTTTCAATGTAACTAAACCCTCCTTCTTTGATCAATTCTTTTTCCATATTTATTTACTTAACCACAAATATATGCATAAAGAATAACCTTTTTTTTTTACAATCTAAATTCTTGATAATCAACTTTATAAATTGGATTTAAAGAACTTATCAACAAAGTGGTAAAAAGTGGTAAAAAGTGGTAAATAAATTTTATATTTGAGTAAAGCAACTGATAAATGCAACACTTCATAGGGACTTACGAATGCAAAGCAGATGAAAAAGGAAGAATCATGCTTCCTGTTTCATTGAAGAAGCAGTTGTCTGATAAATTAAAGAGTGGTTTTGTTATTAAAAGAGCAGTGTTCAATTCCTGTTTAGAGTTGTATCCATCAAAAGAGTGGGATAATCTAATGCTTAGGATTAATAAGTTAAATAGGTTTAATAAAAAAAACATAGACTTCATAAGAAGATTTACTGCTGGTGTTAGACAGATTGATATAGATATATCAGGAAGAATTTTAATTCCTAAGGATTTAATTGCTCATGCTAATATCTCTAAAGAAATAGTTGTTTCGTCTGCAGTAAATATTCTTGAAATCTGGGACAAAGAATCCTATGAAAATGCTATAGATGATGCAAAAATTGATTTTGGAAATCTAGCAGAGGAAGTAATGGGAGATAAAAATGAAGATAATGTATCATAAACCAGTTCTTCTTGAAGAATCAATAATTGGTTTAAAGATTAATCCAAATGGAATTTATGTCGATGCAACATTTGGTGGGGGTGGGCATTCTAAAGAAATTTTGAGTAATCTAAATTCTACTGGAAAGTTGATAGCTTTTGATCAAGATCAAGATGCAATAGAAAACAAACTATTAGATAAAAGATTAAAGCTTGTTAAATCAAATTTCAAATATTTAAATAACTACTTAAACTATTTTCAAATTAAGAAAATTGATGGTCTGCTTGCCGATTTTGGAATTTCATCACATCAAATTGATAATGAAAGTAGAGGTTTTTCAATAAGATTTGATTCAGAACTAGATATGAGGATGAATAACTCTCAAAAAACTGATGCGAAAGAAGTTATAAATAATTTTAAAAAAGATCAACTGGAATATATTTTTAAAAATTTTGGAGAACTCAAAAATTACAGAAAAATCACTCAAATTATTACTTCTCAAAGAATGATTAAAGAGATAAAATCAACTAATGATCTTAAAAAAATTCTATTACAGTTAACAAACAGAAAAGAAGAAAATAAATTTTTTGCTAAGATTTTTCAAGCAATTAGAATAGAGGTTAATGATGAGCTAGAAGTAATAAAGACCTTATTGGATAAATCTTCTCAGTATTTAAAAAAAGGAGGAAGATTAGTTTGTATTTCTTATCATTCTCTTGAGGATAGATTGGTTAAAAAATTTATACAAAACGGAGGATTTAGAAAAGAGACATCTTCTGATTTGTATGGAAATAAAAATCTGAATTTAATTAAAGTAGGCAAACTGATAACACCCTCAAAAAATGAAATTTTAATAAATAATAGATCAAGAAGTGCAAAACTTAGAATAGCAGAAAAAATATGAAAAACTTTTTATCATTTGTCAATATTGACTTTTTAGCTGGAAAAGATTCTTTAAAGAATTGGAGGATGTTATTATTTGTTTCTGTTTTACTAATGTTTACAATATATAGTAGTCATAGTGCAGATCAAAAAATATTTTTAATAACAAAACTTAATAAAGAAGTTAATACTCTAAATAGTGTTTCAGTTTCTACAAAATTAGATTTGATGAATGTTAAGATGGAATCTAAAGTTACATCTAGATTGAAAGATAACGGTCTATCAATATCAAAATATCAACCTATTAAATTAATAATTAAAGACTAAAATGAGTAAATCAAATAATAGAATAGCTAATAGAATGAATGTAGTATTCTTTTTGTCTCTATTATTTTCATTTTTTTTAATTGGTAAGATTTTCTATTTACAAAATATTGAAGTTGAGACAATTGCTAAATCTACAATAGAAGCTGTTAAGAATGTTGAAGTTGAATCACCAAGGGGGAATATTTATTCAGATAATGGTGACTTGATAGTCTCTACAGTTGTGAAATATGAACTAAGATGGGATTCAAAAACACCTTCTTCAAGTATTTATTTTGATCATATCTCAGATTTATCTAAAGAGTTGTCAAATTATTTTAATACTACTCAAGAATATTTTCTCAGTCATCTTAAAAATGCAAGAATAAATAATAATAGATATTTATTAATAGGTAAAAATTTATCAATTTCAGATGTCAATAAAATTAAATCATTCCCAATTTTTAATCAAGGAATATATAAAGGTGGATTAATCGTTAAAGAGCAACATACTAGACAAAGTCATTTAGGTAAAGTTGCAGAAAGAACAATTGGTTATGAAAAGTTGCTTGACGGAAAATATACAAGAATTGGACTTGAAGGTGCTTACTCAGAATATCTTTCTGGTAAAAGTGGTCTAAGATTAATGCAAAAAATTGCTGATGGACAATGGAAGCCTATGACAGTTAATTATAAAAGAAAACCTGTCCCTGGTTATGATGTTCACACTACAATTGATACACAAATTCAGGATATGGTTCATCATGAATTGTTATATCAATTAGAAAAATATGAAGCTGATCACGGAACAATGATTTTAATGGAAACTAAATCTGGAAAGGTTAAGGCTATATCAAACTTGGGAAGAACCTCTGAGGGTAAGTATTATGAAAAAATTAATTATGGTATATGGGAGAGTCAAGAACCAGGTTCAACATTTAAATTAATGAGTATAATAGCAGCTCTAGAAGATGGTGTTATTAGTCCAACAGATTCAGTTGATACAGGTAATGGAGTGCTTAAATTTTATAATGAAGAGGTTAAAGATTCTAACAGGAGAGGGTATGGAATAATCCCAATTTCTAGAGCTTTTGAGGTTTCTTCAAATACGGGAATAGTTAAGATGATATATGACAATTATAAAGATAATCCAGAAAGATTTGTAGACAGATTAATTAACATGAAAATTGATCAAAAGATTAATATAGATATAAAGGGAGAAGGTAAACCTAAAATTCCACACCCTTCAGATAAAGATTGGAGTGGACTCTCTCTTCCTTGGATGGCATTTGGATATGGAGTAAGTATGACACCTTTACAAACACTTACATTTTACAATGCAGTTGCAAATAATGGAGAAATGGTTAAACCTAGCTTTATTAAAAGTATTGGTGCTTTTGGCCAGGATCCAGTTTATAAGATAGATAGAGAGGTGATAATGCCTTCTATTTGCTCGGATGAAACACTAAAATCAGTTCAAATAATGTTAAAGAATGTAGTTGAAAAACCATGGGGAACAGCTAATAATATATATGATGAAAATATTAAAATTGCAGGAAAAACTGGAACAAGTCAGACAGGATATGCTTCCGATATGACAGATTATGTTTCAAGTTTTGTAGGTTATTTTCCTGCAGATAACCCAAAATATTCTGCAATTGTAGTTATTAATAAACCAAATAAATCTAAAGGATATTATGGGAATTCAGTAGCTGCTCCAGTATTTAAAAAAGTAGCCCAAAAAATTATAACTAGAATTCCGATTGAAATTGAAATAAGTAAAAAGGATCTACTATTTTGAAAAAGTTAAAAGAAATATTATTTAAAGTAAATATTAATTCAGTTTATGGAGATACTGATTTAGCTATAAAAAAAATAACTTTTGACTCAAGAAATGTTGACAACAATACTCTTTTTGTTGCTATTAAAGGTTATAAGATTGATGGTCATAATTTCATTGATCAATCACTTAAAAGAGGAGCATCTGTTATTGTTTGTGAAAAATTACCTGAAAATTTTAAAAATAATAATTCTGTTTATGTATGTGTAAATTGCTCAAAATCAGCACTTTCAATAATTGCTGCAAATTTTTATGACAATCCATCATTAAAAATAGATTTAATAGGTGTCACAGGAACAAATGGCAAAACAACAATCTCATCACTTTTACATAAATTATATAATGATTTAGATATAAAATCTGGATTAGTTTC
>JAQXBP010000030.1:0-30636 GCA_029252345.1 Flavobacteriaceae bacterium
ATACTTTCCAACTAAAGGAAATTGGGAAACTAAATCTCCAGAATTTTTCAAATATGATTCAAGAAAAATTAATAAGGCAATTGATTTTGTAATTAAAAATCAAAACAATGGAAATAAGGATTTAAGAGTTGAAATATTAAAAGGATTTTCATCCGAACCTTACCATTCTATTAAAGGTCCAACAAAAAAAAGAGGTGGATCAAATGGGCTAATTATTAAAGATGGATATATTATATCATCATGGGGCGATACCAAAAGAGTTGATATGACTTTTAGTGTTACAAAAAGTTATCTTTCAGCAATTACTGGAGTTTCAATTGACAAAAATTTAATAAAATCTGAAAAGGATATAGTTTCTGATTATATATGGGATAAAACTTTTGAAGGTAATATGAATAGTAAAATTTCATGGGAACACCTTCTAAATCAATCATCCGATTGGCATGGGAATCTTTTTGGCATTAATCACTGGGAAGACAGGCCTGATAGAAGAAAAAATATAGATGATTGGAGAACAGAAGCACAAAGAGAACCAGGGACTTATTATAAATATAATGACGTTAGAGTTAATGTATTAGCCTATTCACTTCTTCAGGTCTTCAGAAAATCTTTACCAATTGTTCTAAAAAATTATATAATGGATCCTATTGGAGCTTCTGATAGTTGGAGATGGTATGGTTATGAAAACTCATGGGTAAATATTGATGGTTTAATGGTTCAGTCTGTTTCTGGTGGTGGTCATAATGGTGGAGGTGTATTTATTAATTCCGAAGATCACGCAAAATTTGGACTTTTATATTTAAATAATGGTATGTGGAACGATAAAAGAATTATTTCTAAAGACTGGATAAAAAAATCAATCACTCCTTCAAAGACTAATCCTGAGTATGGGTATATGTGGTGGATTAATTCTGAAAAAGGAGAAGACTATGCTACTTCCGATTGGAAAAATGTTCCAACTAATGTATACTACGGTGCAGGATTTGGAGGTAACTATATCGTAATAATTCCAGATGAAAATATGGTTGTAGTAGGAAGATGGCTAGGAAGAGGAACTATCGGAACCTTTATTCAGATGATTCTAGAATCGAAATAGATCATAACTTAGCTTTTAAGTATTCATTATTCATTCTAGCAATATTTGTAATTGAAATTCCTTTTGGACATTCTACTTCACATGCACCAGTATTTGTACAGTTTCCAAAACCTTCTTCATCCATTTGTTTAACCATATTTAGAACTCTTTCTTTAGCTTCTACTTTACCTTGTGGTAAATATGAAAGCTGTGAAACCTTTGCAGAAACAAATAGCATAGCAGATGCATTTTTACAAGTTGCAACACATGCACCACATCCAATACAAGTTGCAGCATCAAATGCATTATCTGCATCTTCTTTTCTTATAGGAATTGTGTTAGCATCTTGAGTATTACCTGATGTATTAATGCTTATATAACCTCCTGAGTGTTGAATTCTATCAAAAGAGGTTCTATCTACAACTAAATCTTTGATAACAGGAAAAGAACTAGCTCTAAAAGGCTCGATAACTATAGAGTCTCCATCTTTAAATTTTCTCATGTGAAGTTGACATGTTGTAATTCCTGTATCAGGACCATGTGCTCTTCCATTAATAAACAATGAACAGCTACCACATATTCCTTCTCTACAGTCATGATCAAAAGCTACAGGATCTAATCCTTGAACAATCAATTTTTCGTTAAGAACATCCATCATTTCAAGAAAAGACATATCAGAAGTTATGTCTTCAATTTCATACTTTTGAAAATTTCCATCAGAGTCTGCATTAGATTGCCTCCATATTTTAAGAAAAAGTTTCATATTAATATTTTGCAGATTTATTTGTTGTTATTGTATTCAATATAAAATCTCTTAAGTCTTGATTTGATTTTTTTAGATCTTCTCTTCTTAGATACATCATGTGTCCACTTTCATATCCTTTAAATGAAAATCTATCTTTTAATTTACCAGAAGGATCAACTTGTTGCATTGTGTATTTTGCTGCAGAGAAAGTTGTTGCACCATCGTAATATCCTGATTGGATTAAAACATTTAAAAATGGATTTTCAGCAAGTGCTTCTCTGAAGTTTCTTCTAATCCTAATGTTATCCGAATTCCATGGTCTAACAGATAATTCTCCTCTTGCCCAAGTATTATATTTAACGTCGGTTTCAAAATTTAAGACTTCCTTTATATAAGAATTGATTGCTGGTGTAAATGCATGATCCCAAGCACTAAGTTCAGGTGAATACTCAGGATAGTTTCCAGAATCATTACTGTCAATTCCTTTATATCTTGAATCTAACCTACCAATTGTAAAACCTTCATCTCTTAAAAGTTCTTTCCAAAAAAAGGAAGGTGATATTCTCAAATTGTTATCAATTATATCCTCGAAACTAATCGCAGTTAAAGCTTCAATATTTTTTGCTATTTCGATTTTTGTTTCACTATCTATGTAGCCTCCTTTTGCAATCGCTGGAAGCAATTTATTGTAGGCAAATTCCTCAGAAATCTTTATGAGTTCTTCTAATTCTAAAGACTGATATTCAATTTGTAATTTCTGGTGGTACCAAGCGGTTGCACTTAAATATGGAAAGTCTCCAACTAACTGAATTACATCTCCATCAGAATAAAAGTATTCATAATCAGCAGGTGAAACTAAAACAACTCCATTCAAATAAAGCCATTGGTTTTGTTGTAGTTCATGAGCTAGACCCATTACTCTAACACCACCATAGCTTTCACCTACAAGATATTTTGGTGATTTCCATCTAGATGATCGTGTTGTAAACGTACTTATCCATTCTGCTAAATATTCAATGTCTTGATTAACTCCAAAGAACTTATCAGCAGCTTCTTTCTTAGTCATAGACTTAAGAATTCTAGAGTAACCTATATTTATTGGATTTACAAAAACAATATCCGCAACATCTAATATTGAGTAAGGATTTGATTTATATCCATACGGCTGAATTGGATTACCTTCGTCATCTATTTTTAAATTATAAGGACCTGTATATCCCATGTGCATCCATATAGAAGCTGAACCAGGGCCGCCATTAAATGAAAAGACTAAAGGTCTATTAGTGTTATTATCAATATCTGTTCTTTTGTAATAAGTATAATGAAGAGTTGCAATCACTTCACCATTTGCATCCCAAATAGGCTGTGTTCCAATTTGGGCAGAATAATTTACTTTTTTTCCTAAAATCGTAGTTGAATGATTTGTGATAACATTTGTATCTGATGGAATTTTTCTGTCAGATAAGTTACCTTGTGAGTACGTATTCAGGAAACTGAATAATATGATAATGTTTAAAATATTTTTCATAATTATTTATAAGATCTTGTTTTTATTTCAATTTCCTCATAATCTAGACCTTCTTTATTAAGAATTGGATTAGATGGATCTTCGTTATATTCCCAGGCTGACACAAACTTAAAGTTTTCATCATCTCTTATAGCTTCACCATCTGTCGTTTGAAATTCTTCTCTAAAGTGTCCACCACATGATTCATTTCTTTCCAAAGCATCAATAGCAAATAATTCACCTAATTCTAAAAAATCAGAAACTCTAGTTGCTTTTGCAAGTTGTTCGTTAAACTCATTTTTGTTTCCTGGTATTTTTACATTTTCATGAAAGTCTGCCCTTAATTCTTGAATTTCTTTTATTGCAGTTTTTAAATCTTTTTCATTTCTTGACATTCCACACTTATCCCACATTATCTTTCCTAATTTCTTATGATAATAATCTACAGAATTTTTCCCCTTATTATTAATTAATTTCTCAATCTTATCATTAACAACCTTTTCACTTTTATCAAATTCAGGTGAATCAGTAGGTATTTTACCCGTGCTGATTTCTTCAGACAGATAATCTCCAATAGTATATGGAAGAACAAAATAACCATCAGCAAGACCTTGCATTAATGCAGATGCACCTAGCCTATTAGCACCATGATCAGAAAAGTTTGCCTCTCCAATTGCAAAACATCCTGGGATTGAAGTCATCAAGTTATAATCAACCCATACCCCTCCCATTGTGTAGTGAACTGCTGGATAAATTTTCATTGGAAACTTATAAGGATCTTCATCTACAATTTTCTCATACATTTGAAAAAGATTACCATACTTTTGTTTGATAATATCTTTTCCAAGTTTATAAACCAAGTTAGAATCTGATGAATCATTCCCGCTAATTTTTGCCTTTTCTTCTCCATATCTTATAATTGCATGAGAAAAATCAAGGTATACAGCTTCTCCAGTTTTATTTACACCAAATCCTTTATCACATCTTTCTTTTGCTGCCCTAGAAGCAATATCTCTAGGAACTAAATTTCCAAATGCAGGATATCTTCTCTCTAAATAATAGTCTCTTTTTTCTTCTGCTAAATCAAGTGGAGACAACTCTCCTTTTCTAATTAATTCTGCATCAGATTTTTCTTTTGGCACCCATATTCTTCCATCATTTCTAAGCGATTCTGACATTAATGTCAATTTAGATTGATAATCTCCTGAAACGGGTATACATGTTGGATGTATTTGAGTGAAGCAAGGATTTGCAAAATATGCTCCTTTTTTATGAATCTTCCATGCGGCTGATACATTACTACCCATAGCGTTAGTTGATAGAAAGAATATATTCCCATATCCACCTGAAGCAATAACTACAGCATGGGCAGAGTGTCTTTCTAGCTTACCGCTAACTAAATCTCTAGCAATTATACCTCTGGCCTTTCCATCTACTAATACTACATCCATCATTTCATGTCTACTGTACATTTTAATTTTACCTCTAGCCACTTGTCTATTCATTGCTGAGTAAGCGCCCAATAAAAGTTGTTGACCGGTTTGACCTTTGGCATAGAAAGTTCTAGAAACCTGAACACCTCCAAAAGATCTATTATCAAGAAGCCCTCCATAATCTCTAGCGAAGGGGACACCTTGAGCAACACATTGGTCAATTATATTTCCTGATACTTCAGCTAATCTATGAACGTTTGCTTCTCTTGATCTATAATCACCACCTTTAATAGTATCATAAAAAAGTCTGTAATTTGAGTCTCCATCTCCTTGATAATTTTTAGAAGCATTTATTCCACCTTGAGCAGCAATAGAATGAGCTCTTCTTGGAGAATCTTGAAAGCAGAAAGACTTAACATTATAACCTAATTCTGCCAAAGTAGCAGAAGCTGAAGCACCTGCTAGTCCAGTGCCTACAACAATAATGTCAATATTTCTTTTATTAGACGGACTTACTAAATTAATTCTTCCTTTATGATTAGTCCACTTATCAGATAATGGACCTTTAGGTATATTAGAATTTATTTTACTCATGATGTTAAATTATGAAAGATTGCAATAAAAATAAATCCTAGTGGGATTGTAACTGAAAATATAAAAGTTACTTTCTGAATTAGATCATAATATTTAGAATTCACTCCAACAGTTTTAAATGATGAACTAAAACCATGAAGAAGGTGTAATGCTAAAAAAATAAAAGAAACAGAATATAAAAATGTTCTTAATGGGCTCTCAAATTTATGTACAAGTTCTTCAAAGTATCTATTAGGGTCTTCAGGAAGTACTTCGACATATTTATAATTCATTTCAGGAATCCAAAAATCAATAAAATGAAGCACAAGAAAAATAAGAATTACACCTCCACTAAAAATCATATTTCTTGAAATCCATGAAGCATTTGAACTCCCAGAATATTTTGAGTAATTTTTTTTTCTTGATTTAGAATTTAAAATTTCTAAATAAAATCCCATTACAAAATGAAAAATAACACCAATTATTAAAATTGGCTGGAGAATAAATTGAACCAATGGATTATTCCCCATAAAATGTGAAAGAGTATTAAATAAATTCTCACTAAACACAGATGTAATATTGATTAAGAAATGTTGTGTTAAAAACACAACAAGAAAAATACCTGACAGCGCCATTAATATTTTTCTACCTATAGAGGAGCTCATTAGTTTCATCAGCATCAATTATTTAACAAAATTAGTGCATAAACACCTAAATAACTACTTTATTTGAAATTCCTTTTCTAAATTATCCTTATCCGTTATAATTAAAACCTTATAAGATCCTTTATCTAAAAAATCATTATTATTATTTTGATTATGCCTTAGATTATAATCTACAAAATTAAATCCTCTATCTAATTTATCTGAAACATTATAGATTGAGTTTCCCTCAGAATCAATAATAGATAGTTGATATTCTTTTTTTGATGATGAAAAAATTGTTAACTCAAGATTGGGATTATTTGATTCACTCCAGATACTTCTTTTAACACCCCATGATGCTAATTTTTTAATTGATTTTAAAGGATATACATACAATGATGAATTTAAAATTTCATCTGAAAGTCCTTGAATTTTTTCAATTTCTGTAAGATAAATTGATCTTCCGTGTGTTCCAATCAATAAATGATTTTCGTCTTTTTGAATAACTAAATCATGGACTGCTGCAGATGTTAAACCACTACTAAAGGGTTCCCAATTAATTCCAGAATCTAACGAAACATATACACCATGATCGTTACCAACATAAAGAATATTCTGGTTTATATTATCTTCAATAACTACATTAATGGGAGAATCTGGTAAATTTGAACTAATTGAGGTCCATGTTTTTCCGTAATTTTCACTTTTATATAAGTATGGAGAAAAATTATCCCATCTATATCCATTTAAAGAAGCATAAATAACTTTTTCATTATGGGAGGATGCGTACACTTTACTTACCCACATATCTTGTGGTAGGTTTTGGGAAATATTTTTCCATGTTTTTCCTCCATTTTTTGAAACATGAATAAGTCCATCATCAGTACCTACATATAGTAGATCTTTAACAATTGGTGATTCAGCTATAGTTGTAATTGTTCCATAAGGAACATTTCCTTTTTTACCTCCATTGGTAAGATCTTTAGATGTTAATTGCCAACTATCACCTTTGTCATTTGATTTATGAAAATGGTTAGTACCAAAATAAACTATATCTTGGTTATGAGGAGAAAGCAGAATAGGTGTTTGCCAATTAAAACGGTAAGGTGACTCTCCTAACTCATGTACAGGCTTTATTGATTTTCTTTTTCCTGAATCTAATTCTAGTCTATAATAAAACCCAAATTGAAAACCAGTATAAACAGTATTTGAGTCTCTATTGTCTATTTGAACCTCCATACCATCACCACCCATTATCATTTCCCATGGATATTTACCATTCATATTCCACCTTTTATTTTCTATCGAATTATGAGGCCCTTTCCAAACACCATTATCCTGTAAACCACCATAAACATTGTATGGTTTATCATAATCAACATTAATTGCATAAAACTGACCTACTTCTGTTGAATTATTTTTAATCCAATTTTTACCATCATCATATGTGATGTTTACTCCACCATCATTTCCATTTATTAGATGACCAGGTTTATTTGGGTTAATCCATAAATCATGATGATCAGCATGAACATTTTCTTTACCAATTCTATAAAAAGATTTTCCGCCATCGTCTGATGTTATTATTGGAACTCCATATGTATAAATTTTATCACTATTACTTGGGTCAACATGAATTTTTCCAAAATAATAACCATAAGTGTTATAAACACCATCCAAAAAAGTTTCGTGTGTTTTAGTCCAGTTATTGCCACCATCATCACTTCTATAAACTTCAGCTCCAATAATTGGAGTATTAAATAATTCAGAGTTTGCATCAACCAAATACTTATTTAAATCTGAGGGAGATATTTTTTCATCATCAATATCAGATTTTATTCTTTCTACAGTGTATTTAGATGGGAATCTATTTGATCTTAAAAATGATTTCAAATCTTTATCGCTAATCTTATTAAACTCTTTTATACTCATATTTTTAAATGAATCTCTGCCTAGGCCTTCATCATTTTGTTTAGAATTTCTAGTTCTAAAAAATTGATTATCCAGCACAGCATAAATTATATTTTCATCAAATACTGCAATTCCAATTCTCCCAACACCATCTCCTACTGGAAAACCGCTATCCTCTTTAGAAATATTATACCAAGTTTCACCAGCATCAATACTTTTGTATATAGCCGAACTGTTTCCCCCTTCATTTAAATTCCAAGCTTTTCTGTCTTTTTCCCAAGCAGTAGCATACATTATATTAAAACTATTTGGTGTATAAGCCATGTCTATTATCCCAGTTCCATCATCTATATAAAGTGTTTTTTTCCATGTAATTCCTCCATCCTTTGTAACATATACACCTCTGTTATTGTTTTTAGAATATAGATGTCCCGTAACCCCTACTATAACATGGTCTTTATTAGTTGGATTAATTAATATTTTTCCGATATGGTGACTATCTGTTAATCCAACATTAACCCAATTGGATCCATTTGGCTCAGTTTTTAAAATTCCTATTCCTGAATATGAAGATCTAGAAGAATTGTTTTCCCCAGTTCCTACCCATAAAATTTTATTCTTCCAGTCCATTGTAATTTCCCCAATATTTTGAGTTGGCCAATCCTCTGATATAGATTTGAAAGATGTTCCATTGTTATCAGTGTACCAAACACCTCCAGATGCATATGCTACATAAAATTTAGTTGGATCCTTTGGATTTACTTCAAGTGCAACTACACGTCCGCTCATTATAGTAGGACCTATATTTCTAAAATGAATGTTTTTAACTCTAGATGATTTAGTTAATTCTTCTTTTTGCTGATATGCATCAACTAATTTTGCTGAGTCTGAAGATTGAGGCTGAGCAAAACTCATGGTTGAAGCTAAAAGCAGTAAGAAAATTATTTTATAGTTCTTCATAATACCAATTTTTACTTAAATTATGAACATTATATTAAATTTCAAGATATTTGATAAGAAATAAATGAAATATAAACCTCTAAATAACTCAATTTATAAAAGAAATCGTTTGAATTTTATGGATCAAATGAAAGGGAATTCCATGGCTATTTTTAATTCAAATGATATATATCCTGTAAGTGCTGATACAGAATTACCCTTTGAGCAACATAGAGATATATTTCATTTAACAGGAATTGACCAAGAAGAAACAATTTTAATTGTGTATCCCAATTCAAAAGATAGTAAAACAAGGGAAAATTTATTTATTAGAAGATCTGATGAGCACACTAAAATTTGGGAAGGAGAAAAACTAAGCAAAGATCTAGCAACTAAGTTATCTGGAGTAGAAAATGTTCACTTTGTTGAAGATTTTAAAAAAATACTTCACTCAATTTCAAATAAAGTTGATACGTTTTATATAAATAAAAACGAACACTACAGAGCTAATTCTCCAGTAGAAACAAGAGAAGACAGATTCATTAATTGGTTATTAAAAAAATATCCTGCTCACAAAGTAGCAAAAAGCAATCCTATACTTCAGAGATTAAGATCAATAAAACATTTAGATGAAATCGATCAAATAAAAAAAGCTTGTCAAATAACTAAAAAAGGGTTTGATAGAATTTTAAGATTTGTTAAACCTGATGTTTGGGAGTATCAAATTGAAGCTGAATTTATTCATGAATTCATAAATAATTCTTCAAAAGGTTTTGCATACACCCCAATAATAGCTAGTGGAATTGACAATAATGTACTTCACTATATAAAGAATAACAAACAATGTAAGGATGGAGATTTAATTTTAATGGATGTTGGCGCTGAGTATGGAAATTATTCTAGTGATATGACAAGAACTATCCCTGTTTCAGGTAGTTTTTCAAAAAGACAAAAAGAGGTATATAATTCCGTCTTAAGAGTAAAAAATGAAGCTACAAAACTATTAACAACAGGAAATAATTGGAAGACTTTTCACGAACAAGTAGGTGAAATTATGACACAAGAGTTATTTAAAATAGGATTAATTGATAAGAATGATATTAAGAATGAAACTAAAAAAAACCCAGCTTATAAAAAATATTTTATGCATGGAACTTCACATCACTTAGGACTTGACACTCATGATTATGGTTTACTTGAAGATCCATTTCAAGAGAATATGGTATTTACAGTTGAACCTGGAATTTATATACCTAAAGAAGGTTTTGGAATAAGACTTGAAGATGATGTAGTTATTAAAAGCAAGGGAGAGCCTCTGAATTTAATGTCTGATATTCCTATTATAGCAGATGAAATTGAGGATATAATGAATAGTTAGCAACCACAGTCTTTACCACAATTAGAATCTGAAGATTTATCTTTTTTTATAAATTTTCCATAAAGAAGCCATAGAGAAAAAATCCCTGCCAGAATTAATAATGTTCCTTGAATTTCTTCCATTAACTTAAAATTTGAAAAACAAATAATGATGCAAAGTAAGCTAATATTGTCATAAAAATCAACTGAATTAAAGGCCATTTCCATGTATTAGTTTCTTTCTTAACAATAGCCAATGTACTCATACACTGCATAGCAAATGCATAAAATATCATTAAGGACACACCAGTTGGTAAATTAAAAATCTTATTTCCATTAGAATCTGTTTCCTGAGACATTCTTGTCTTAATAGTGTCTTGATTTTCAGACCCTACACTATAAATAGTAGACAAGGTTCCAACAAAAACTTCTCTCGCTGCAAAAGATGTAACCAGGGCAATACCAATCTTCCAGTCATATCCAAGTGGAGCAATTGCAGGCTCAATTGATTTACCTACTAGTCCAATATAAGAATGTTCTAACTTATAAGCATCTACACTTAGCTCAAGATCTTCGTTAGAGATTTCAATATTTTCATATTGTGCTGCAACAATTTTATCAGCATTTTTAAATTCATCTCCTGGACCATAAGAAGCCATTATCCATAATAAGATAGATATTGCAAATATGATTTTACCTGCTTCAACTATAAAAGATTTTGTTTTAGTCCAAACATTTAAAAAAATGTTCTTTGGTAGAGGTAATTTATACTCAGGCATCTCAAGAACTAAATAGCTTTTTGAGTCTCTCTTAATTATAGTTTTTAATATGGTAGATGAAATAATTGCCATTAAAAAACCTAGAATATAAAGACCCATTAGAGTTAAACTTTGATAATTAACTCCAAAAATTTTATCAGCTGGAATAACTAAAGAAATCAATATCAAATAAACTGGAAGTCTCGCTGAACATGTCATAAAAGGAATTACTAGTATTGTAATAAGTCTATCTTTCCAATTCTCTATATTTCTTGTTGCCATTACCGCTGGAATTGCACAAGCTACTCCTGATACTAGCGGAATTAAACTTTTACCTCCTAGACCAAATTTTTTAAGTGTTCTGTCCATTAGAAAAACTACTCTGCTCATGTATCCTGTTTCTTCTAGAATTGAAATAAAGAAAAACAATAATGCTATCTGTGGAATAAAAATTAAAATTCCTGCTAAACCTGGAATCACTCCTTCAGCTAAAAGAGATGTGAAAACTCCTTGCGGAAGACCAGATTTAACCGATTGACTTAGTGAAACAAAAGTACTATCAATAAAGTCCATGGGTATACTACTCCAGTCAAAAATTACTTGAAATATTAGAAGTAAAATTGAAAAGAAAATAAGATATCCCCAGACACTATGTAAAAGAACTCTATCAATCACACTTCTTAACCCAATCGCCTTTTTATCATCTTTAACATAAGCTTCTTTTAATAAATTATTAATACTCTGATATCGCTTAATAGTTTCTCTTTGTTGAAGCTTCTTTAAATATGATTCAGTTTGTGTTTTAAATTTCCCTTTATCATCAATTTTATTTCTCTCAAGTTTTGAGAAATTTATATCCTGAGTAATTAAAAGCCATAACTTATAAACAGATTGCCCTGAAAAAGTTTTTTGAAGATTAGAAAAATACTCTGGATCAATTTCATTCATATCAAAAGCAGGTTTATTTGAAAGATTTCTATAGTTTTTAATCTCTGATTTTAATATTTCGAATCCCTGATTTTTTCTCGCACTTACCAATACCACTTTAGTCTTTAATTCTATCTCTAGTTTATTTAAATTAATTTCAATTCCCTTATATCTCAACTGATCAGACATGTTTATTACAAGTATTGTTGGAATTTCTAAATCTTTAATTTGACTAAATAATAAAAGATTTCTTTTAAGATTCTCTACATCTGCAACTACAACTACTACATCTGGGAAATCCTTGTTATTTTTATTTAGTAACAAATCAAATACTATACTTTGATCTATAGATTGAGTATTAAGGCCATATGTCCCCGGAAGATCAATTAGCTGAACATTTGTTGTTCTATCTATTTCAAAATTTCCAATTTTTTTCTCAACAGTTACTCCTGGGTAATTACCTATTGCTTGTTTAAGACCAGTTAATGTATTAAATACAGATGATTTTCCAGTATTTGGATTACCAATTAGTGCAACAGAAATTGTCTTAACCATTTTACTTTTTTAATTCAACTAAAACTTTACTAGCGGTAACAGAATCCATTGACACATGAGATTCATCAATCTTAAGGTATATAGGTCCTTTTTTAGATGCTAAACCTAATATAGATATTTCATTTCCTGGAAGACAACCCATCTCTAATAAAGTAAGAGGTATTTCCTCTGTTATCAAATCTTTAATAACGGCTTTATCACCTTTTTTTAATTTATCTAAACTTATCAAAACTAGATTTAATTTTAAGATTAAAATTTAAAGTTCATTTTTCAAAACATAAACATCATCTATTAATTGATTCATAGATTCAGTATCAGTACCATCATAGAATCCTCTAATTCTTCTTTTTGAGTCAACTAATACAAAATTTTCAGTATGAATCATATCATAAAAGTTTGAACCTTCTATATCCTCAGCTACTAAATATGACTTTCTTGCTAGATTATATATCTGACTTTTATCTCCTGTAACCATATTCCATTTAGAATCAACAACTCCTTTTTCCATTGAATATTTCTTTAAAACGCTCACTGAATCAATTTCAGGGGTCACACTATGAGAAAGAAGTAGAACCTGATCGTCATTAATAAATTTTTCTTGAAGTTTAATCATATTATCTGTCATTATTGGACAGATTCCAGGACAAGTAGTAAAGAAAAAATCTGCTACATATATTTTTCCATCATAAATTTTATTTGTAATAATTTTATTGTTCTGATTAATCAATTCATAATCAGCAATTTTATGAAATCTTTTAATATGTTGGACTGTACTATCAACAAGTTGAAATTTAACCATACTTGGTTGATAAATAGGTAATTTTTTTTCAGGACTTAATACATAATAAAACATTAAGACTGCAGCTATAGATATTGAAATCATGATTGCTGCAAAAAGTCCGTATTTTTTTAACATATTTTTTTTTGAATGCTTTCAGTAAAGATAATTCAAGGAATTAAAAAAATATTAAATTTGCAGCTAAAATTAAGTTATGTCTCCAGAGTTTTTTATAAAAGCAGCTCAATTATTATTATCACTTTCAATATTAATTGTACTTCATGAACTAGGTCATTTTATTCCAGCTAAGTTATTTGGAACAAGAGTTGAAAAATTTTACTTGTTCTTTGATGTAAAGTATTCTTTGTTTAAAAAGAAAATAGGTGAGACTGTTTATGGTATTGGTTGGCTTCCTCTTGGAGGTTATGTTAAGATATCTGGAATGATTGATGAAAGTTTTGATAAAGAACAAATGCAAAAACCACCTCAACCATGGGAATTTAGATCTAAACCCGCTTGGCAAAGACTAATTATAATGCTTGGAGGAGTAACTGTTAATCTGCTTCTAGGTTTCTTTATTTATATGATGGTTCTCTTTGTTTGGGGAAAAGAAACTCTTCCGCAAGAAAACATTCCGCTTGGTTTAGAACCAACTGCACTAATTCAAGAAATTGGTTTTGAAAAAGGTGATAAAATATTAGATGTGGATGGCAAGAAACTAGATTACGTTTTAGACATAAATAAAATGTTACTACTAAGGCCAATTGAAAAAATTAAAGTTGAAAAATTAGATGGCTCAATTTCAGAAATTAATATTCCAGAAAATATTGGTAACGATATATTTCAAAGTGGGCAAATAAATAGCTTTATTCCTCTTTACAGTGCAACTATTGATTCAATTGTTATTGATTCTCCTGCACTATATTCTGGAATGCAAAGTGGAGATAAAGTTGTATCAATAAACAATGAAATTATTTATGATTACACATCCTTTACAAATTGGCTGGCTAATAATTCGGATGATATTATTGATGTTGAAGTTGAAAGAGGCGCCTCTAAGTATACTTTATCAATTGATAGAAATGATGATGGAACTATAGGTGTAATTAAAACAAATGGAGGAATTGAAACAATAAATGTTAAATTAGGATTAGCAGATAGTATAAAACAAGGATTTGATTATGGATATTGGACATTATATGAATATGTTGCTGGATTTTCTTTCGTTTTTACAAAGAAAGGTGCTCAACAACTTGGAGGATTTGGTACTATCGGAAATCTTTTTCCTGCAAAATGGGACTGGAAAGGATTCTGGCTGTCAACAGCACTTATATCAATAATATTAGCTTTCATGAATGTTCTTCCTATTCCAGCTTTAGATGGAGGTCATGTAATGTTTCTTATATATGAAATGGTAACAGGAAAAAGACCTAGTGATAAGTTTATGGAGGTATCTACAATGATTGGATTCTTCTTATTAATTGCTATAGTTTTATACGCTAATGGTAATGATTTATTTAGGGCATTTGTAGGATAAAAAAAAAGGGGATAAATCCCCTTTTTTGCCCCAAATCTTACCATGAACTTAACCTACTTATGTTCTGGTCTAATCAATTTAAGATATTTTTCTTATAAATAAAACTTATTTAGAAATTATTTTTTATTATACAGCCTAGTAAGCTCTAGCTGTTCTACCCTCTACAAAATTAATAAAAGCCTGGTTGACTACTTTATTTCCTCCTGGCGTAGGATAATTACCCGTAAAATACCAATCACCTTTATGGTTTTTACATGCTTTATGTAAATTTTCAACCTTTTGAAATATTATATCTAATTCAACATTAGAGTTTTTATCAACCAACAATTCTGACATTTTAGAGGATATTTGTTCTGCAGAAAAATCTTTATAAATATCTTTAACGTGATTTTTTTTGTGAATGCCAGAGTCTTTTGAAGTTTTACACTTACTATATGTTTCTTGAATTACAGTATCATATGTACCTTGATCCTTGTGAATTTCAATAGCAGCTTTAAATGCAATAAAATCCTCAATTCTTGCCATATCAATTCCATAACAATCAGGGTATCTAATTTGTGGAGCGCTTGAAACAATAACTATTTTTTTAGGGCTTAATCTAAAAAGCATCTTTAGTATACTTTCTCGTAAAGTGGTTCCTCTAACAATACTATCATCAATAATTACAAGATTATCAGAACTTTGAATTACACCATATGTTATATCATAAACATGAGCTACTAAATCTTCTCTCCCTTTATCAGCGGCTATAAAAGTTCTTAATTTTGCATCTTTGATTGCTATTTTTTCAATTCTAAGATTATGCTTCTTAGCTCTTTCTATTAATCCATAAAAAGATGTCTCTGCTGTATTAGGTATAAAAGAAAAAACTGTATTTGAGTAATCTTTTTTAATAGATTTTTCTATTTGAGGTATTAACAAACTTCCTAACATTTTTCTTTCTTTGTAAATGTCAGCATCAGAGCCTCTTGAAAAATAGATTCTTTCAAATGAACAAGATTTATTAAGTTTTGGCTTTAATATTTCTTTAATAGTAGTTTTACCATTTTTTTTAATTATTAAAGCATTTCCCCTTGGAACTTCTTTAATGTCAGAATATGATACATTAAAAACTGTTTGAATTGCTGGTCTTTCTGATGCAACCACAACAACTTCATCATCTTCATAAAAATAAGCAGGTCTAATGCCATGAGGATCTCTCATCACAAAAGAATCTCCATGACCTAACATTCCAGCAATTGCATAACCACCATCCCATTTTTTAGAAGATTTTTTTAAAATCTTCTGAATATCAAGGTTTTCTTCTATCATAGGAGGCATATCAGCTTTTGAAATACCTTTACGTTTAAATTTTTTATAATTAGAAATAACTTCTGTATCTAAGAAATGTCCAATCTTCTCCATTATTGTTATGGTGTCAGATTGTTCTCTTGGATGTTGACCTAATTTGACAAGACTTTCAAATAACTCGTCATTATTAGTCATATTAAAATTTCCAGCTAGAATTAAGTTTCTATTCATCCAGTTATTCTGCCTCATTACAGGGTGAACATTTTCTATAGAGTTCTTTCCAAAAGTTCCATACCTGACATGTCCCAACATAACTTGTCCCAAAAAAGGAGTCTTCCTGTAGAAATCATCAGAGTTAAAATCTGTTTTTTCTAATTTTATAAATTGATTGATTTTTTTATTAATTTTTTTAAAAACAGAATGGATTGCCTGCTGATCAAATGATCTTACTCTATGGAGATACTTGTCACCAGGATTAAGGTTTAATTTTAAACTTGCAAACCCAGCTCCATCCTGACCTCTATTCTTTTGTTTCTCCATCATTAAAAACATCTTATCAACCCCATACATATGAGAACCATATTTATGTTGATAAAACTGCAGAGGCTTTTTTAGATGAACTAAAGCAATACCACATTCATGTTTTATTTGATCACTCACCTATTTTTAATTTATTTACTCTTGCTTGAACGTCATTCATTGACAAATTTAATAAGTTTTTAGTTCCCATCTCTTCCACATTAAAAGATGCCAAAGAGGTTCCGTAATCAATTGCTGATTTTATTGATTCAAATGACACCTCATCTGATTGGGACAAAAAGCCAGAGATACCGCCAATAAAACAATCTCCAGCACCAGTTGGATCTATTACCTTCTCTACCTCAAAAACACCAGTTACATATCGTTTTTCATAATTAAATAATTCCGCGCCATTTCTTCCTTTTTTTATAATTATGTACTTAGGTCCCATGCTGTGTAAAACACTAGCAGCTTCACTTAAATCCTTTTGACCAGTAATCATTTCTGACTCTTCATCATTTATAGATATTATATCAACTTTAGATATAACCTCTTTTACAGTCTCCGAAAAATTTTCGATCCAATAATTCATTGTATCTAAAATTATAGCAGAAGGTTTGTTTTTCAATTGATTAATTGCAGATAGCTGAATTTCAGGATGAAGATTTCCTAACACTAAAATATCTGGATTTGATTTTTCATCAGGAATTACAGGATTAAAATTTGCCATTACATTTAACTCAGTTTTTGTTGTAATTCTTTCTTTAAAATTATCCGTATATATACAACTCCAATAAAATGTTTTATCATTTTCTTCAATTTTGATTCCAGATATATCCACTCCACAAGATTCTAGAAGTTTTATGTCTTTATCTTGAAAATCATTTCCAACGACAGAAATTATGGAACAATTATTATCAAAATGTTTAACAGATAGACATATATAAGTCCCCGCTCCTCCTAAAATATTATCTACTTTATATTCTTTTGTTTCTATTCCGTCATATGCTAGAGAAGCTACTATTAAAAGAGATTTTTTTGACATTTATTTAAGTTAAGTTAGTTATGTACCCTTTATCTTCAATGAGATTTGAATTCTTAGCTGCAAGATTAGCTAAAAAATCGCATCTTTCATTATAAAAATTATTATTATGTCCTTTTACCCATTGGAATTTAACTTCATGATCATTATAAATTGTAAGGAATCTTTTCCACAAATCTGGATTTTTTTTATTTTTAAAATCTTTTTTTACCCAATTAAATAGCCATCCTTTTTCAACTGCATCAGACACATACCTTGAGTCAGTAAAAACTTTAACTTTAGAATTCTTAATTTTAATTTTTTCCAGAGCAACAATTACAGCCAGAAGCTCCATTCTATTATTTGTCGTTAGGTTGAATCCTTGACTAAATTCTTTTTTATAATTTTCATTCTCAACTAACATTACTATTCCATAGCCTCCTGGACCTGGATTTCCAATTGATGAGCCATCTGTATATATTTTAATTAACCTGCTCATCTGTTTAATATAATAGATTCAATAATTTTTGGATAATATTCGTACTCCAAATTGTGTATTTTTTCTTCAATAGTTTTCACTGAATCAAAATCTGATATACTTATTTTTTTTTGAAATATTATTTGTCCTGAGTCATAATGCTCTGACACATAATGTATTGTAATTCCAGTCTCTTTTTCATTATTCTCAATGACTTTATTATGAATTATTGAACCATACATGCCTTTTCCTCCATAACTTGGCAGAAGGGATGGATGAATATTAATAATCTTTTTTTCAAAGAATTCAATGTATGGAACGGGTATCTTTTTTAGAAAACCCGCAAGAACAATTAAATCTGGTTTAATCTGTTTTAATTGTTCAAAGACTTTGGTTTTTAAATCATTATTTTGAAAAAGCTGAACACTAATAACAGAACTAAAATTATGCTTTAGAAAAGGTGAATTTTTATTATTACAATAAACGTGTGAAACCATTAAGTCTTCAGTTTCACTAAAATAATTTATAATGTTTAGAGCGTTTGAACCTTTACCTGAAATAAAAATGACAATCTTTTTTTTCATAAATAGAGATGATGCTTCAATATATTTGAAAAAAACTTTTTAATTTAACAAATAAAGGTATATTTTCGATTTAAAGACGAGTTTTGATAAAAGTTTTTTAATTTTGTCAACTGAACTCATAAATAAACATATTATGTCAGATATTTCTTCAAGAGTAAAAGCAATAATAGTAGATAAATTAGGAGTTGATGAGAACGAAGTAGTTCCTGAAGCTAGTTTTACAAATGACCTAGGAGCTGACTCTCTAGACACTGTAGAACTTATTATGGAATTTGAAAAAGAATTCGATATTCAAATTCCAGATGATCAAGCAGAAAACATTGTCTCTGTAGGTCAAGCTATCGAGTTTATTGAAAAAGCAAAATAAAAATTTAATTTAATGACATCTAGAAGAGTTGTAGTTACTGGAATGGGAGCTTTAACTCCAATTGGTAATGATTTAAATTCATATTGGAATGGACTTATTAGCGGGACTAGTGGCTGCGCTGATATATCCCATTTTGATGCCTCAGAATTTAAAACCAAATTTGCATGTGAATTAAAAGGATTTGATCCTGCAGATCATTTTGAAAAAAAAGAATACAGAAGATATGATCGTTTTACTCAATATGGAATTGTAGCTGCTTCTGAGTCTATTAAAGACTCTAAGCTAATAGAATCAAGTCCAAATTTTGATAGAATTGGAGTAATTTGGGGATCTGGAATTGGTGGATTAGAAACTTTTCAAAATGAAGTTTTGAATTTCTCAGAGGGGAACGGAACTCCAAGATTTAATCCATTTATGATTCCTAAAATGATTCCAGATATAGCTTCAGGATTGATTGCAATGAAGTATGGGTTTCAGGGACCTAATTACGCAACAGTTTCGGCTTGCGCCTCTTCTTCAAATGCATTAATTGACGCTCTCACATATATTAGAGTTGGGCTTGCTGATGTAATTATTGCTGGTGGTTCAGAAGCTCCTGTTACTATTGCAGGTGTTGGAGGATTTAATGCAATGCACGCATTGTCTACTAGAAATGATGACCCATCCAGTGCATCAAGACCATTTGATAGAGACAGAGATGGTTTTGTTTTAGGTGAAGGAGCTGGTTCATTAATCCTTGAGGAATATGAACATGCAGTAAATAGAGGTGCCAAAATTTATGCTGAAGTTATTGGTGGAGGTCTTTCCTGTGATGCTTACCATATGACAGCGCCGCATCCAGATGGAAGAGGTGCTATAAAAGTTATGAAAAATTGCTTGGATGATGCTAATGTTAAAACTAGTGAAGTTGATCTAATTAACATGCATGGAACATCAACACCTCTTGGAGATGTTGCAGAAAGTAAAGCAGTTAAAGAAGTTTTTCAAGATGATGCATATAAATTAAACATTAACTCCACAAAATCTATGACCGGACATCTCCTTGGTGCTGCTGGTGCTGTAGAAGCTATTTCGTGCATCTTAGCCATGAAACATAGTATTATACCTCCTACTATAAACCATTTTACTGATGATGAAAGTATTGACCCAAATTTAAATTTTACATTTTCATCACCTCAAAAAAGAGCTGTAAATATAGCAATGTCTAACACCTTTGGATTTGGAGGACATAACGCATGTGTTATATTTAAAAAGTTTGATTAGTAAAAAAAACTTTATAGCATCAAAAAAATATTAAAATTAGATTCAAATAATCAAGAGAAGTACAAGGTCATTGCCATACATTCAAATTTGAAAATTTTCTCTTTAGCCTTTAATATTAATAAACAATGTTATACAAATTTCATAAGATCAGATAATGATTTGAAAATTGAAAACAAGTCTAACATTCTACATTATACTTGGAAAAATAAAGAAAAAGGAATTGATTTTGAGCTTTTTGAAAATAAATTTAATATAGAGACTCAAGAATCCGAAGTAATAGATTCGCTTTTTAGTTTCGCAAATTCAAAAGAGTTATCTTTGATAGAATCACATAAAGAAGTTGATTTTTTTATTAAACAGAACTGTTATTTTTCAACATCTAATTTAATTGAAAAAATATCAAAAATTTCAAATGTCTCACTTGTCTACAGACTACCAAGCAATGAGCTTTCGGAAAATTTTAATCTTGATATATGAAAAAAATTAAAAAAACAAAAATAATTGCGACTCTAGGTCCAGCATCATCAAGTAGTGATAGTATTGAAAAACTTATAAAAGAAGGAGTTGATGTTTTAAGGATTAATTTCTCACATTCAAGTCATGATGAAGCAGAGGCACTAATTAAGGAAATAAGAAAAACAAATACTAAATTAAACACTAATACTTCTATTCTTGCAGATCTTCAAGGTCCAAAACTAAGGATTGGTGAGATAATTCCAGGCACAAATCTAGATATTGGTTCTAAGTTAAAAATTAAGACAGGTAAGGAGTTTATTGGAGACAATAATATGTTATTCGTTAATTATGAAAGCCTTCCAAAAGATATATCAGAAGGAGAGAGAATTTTGATTGATGATGGAAAAATAATTCTAAAAGTAACTGATACAAATAAAAAAGATCAAATAATAACTGAGGTGATACAAGGAGGTGAAATTTCTTCAAACAAGGGCTTTAACCTACCTAATACTAATATTTCCCAACCGGCTCTCACTGACAAAGATATAGAAGATGCTGTATTTTCAGCCAAACAAAACGTTGACTGGATTGCACTTTCATTTGTTAGGCATGAATCTGATATAAAATCTTTAATAGATTTATTAGAAGAAAATACTAATCATAGAATTCCTGTTATTGCAAAAATAGAAAAACCTGAAGGTGTCAAGAATATTGATGAAATAATGAAGTATGCAAGTGGTATAATGGTTGCTAGAGGAGATCTTGGGGTTGAAATAAATGCTGCTGAGGTTCCATTAATTCAAAAAAAGCTTGTTTATAAAGCAAAGAAGGCTAGAATTCCTGTTATAATTGCAACACAAATGATGGAGAGTATGATGGAAAGTCTTAATCCTAATAGAGCTGAAGTTAATGACGTAGCAAACTCAGTAATGGATGGTGCAGATGCTGTAATGTTATCTGGAGAAACTTCTGTTGGGAAACATCCTGTTGAAGTTATACAAACTGTTTCAAACATTATTGGGAAAGTTGAAAATTCAAACTTAATCTCTTTAAAACATAAACATCCAATAGATTATGACTCTGACAGATTTATAACTAAATCTATTTGTTATTATGCAGCTAAAATTGCAAATGACACAAATGCTAAAGCAATTAGTACCTTGACTAATAGTGGGTATACAGCTTATCAAATTTCATCCTGGAGACCAAAAACACATGTTTTAGTTTTCACATCTAATAAAAGGATTTTAACTCAACTTAACCTTTTATGGGGTGTAAAAGCATTTTATTATGATGGCACTGAAAGCACTGATAAAACAGTTGAAGAAATAAACAAAATTGCATTTGATAATAACTATCTTCAAAAAAATGAAAAGGTAATTAATTTAACTTCAATGCCAATTCACAAGAAAGGAATGGTAAATACAGTAAGAGTTTCAAAAATTTAGATATGAAAAATTTAGATAAATTATTTAATAAATATGGGCTTAATGATTTAAGTCACGGATGTTCTACTGGATCTGAATGGTTTAGTTCTGGCGAAACAATTCAAAGTTTTTCACCAGTTGATGGAAAATTAATTGGGAAAATATCTTCTGGTTCAAAAAAAGATTTTGATCATATTGTTAAAGTTTCTAAAAATGCATTTAAAGAATTTAGAGAGATTCCTGCTCCTAAGAGAGGAGAATTAGTTCGTCAATTTGGAAATAAGCTAAGAGAAGAAAAAGAATTACTAGGAACTCTTGTTTCATATGAAATGGGGAAATCATATCAAGAAGGTCTTGGTGAAGTTCAGGAAATGATTGATATCTGTGACTTTGCTGTTGGTTTATCAAGACAGCTTCATGGGCTCACAATGCACTCTGAAAGACCGACACATAGAATGTATGAACAGTACCATCCTCTAGGAATTGTTGGTATAATTTCTGCATTTAATTTCCCTGTTGCTGTATGGAGTTGGAATGTTGCACTTGCTTGGGTTTGTGGAAATGTTGCAATATGGAAACCTAGTGAAAAGACTCCATTATGTAGTATTGTATGTCAAAAAATTATCGGGGAAGTACTTAAAGAAAATAATATTCCTGAAGGTGTGTCATGTTTAATAAATGGTGACTATAAAATTGGTGAGATGCTATCTCAAAGTAAGAGTATTCCTCTTGTGTCTGCAACAGGATCAACAAGGATGGGTAAGATTGTTTCTGAAAAAGTTGGTGCACGTTTAGGTAAAACTTTACTTGAACTTGGAGGCAATAATGCTATAATAGTTACACCTGATGCTGATTTAAAAATGACAATGATGGGTACAGTTTTTGGTGCAGTTGGTACTTGTGGACAAAGGTGTACATCAACAAGAAGATTAATTGTTCATGAAAAAGTATATGATAAAGTGAAAGACTCATTAATTAAAGCCTATAATCAAATTAAAATAGGAGATCCTCTTGACTCTAATAATCATGTTGGACCACTTATAGACAAACAGGCAGTTGAGTCATATGAAAATGCAATATCTCAGGTGAATGATCAAGGTGGTATTTGGTTAGTTGAAGGTGAGGTACTTTCAGGTGATAAATATAGCAGTGGTTGTTATGTTAAACCAGCAATTGCTGAAGTAAATCATTCCTTAAAAATAGTTCATAAAGAAACATTTGCTCCTATTTTATATTTAATGAAATATTCCGGAGATATTCAAAATGCCATAGAAATTCAAAATGAAGTTGATCAAGGTCTTTCTTCAGCCATAATGACTAATAATTTAAAAGAAGCTGAGACATTTCTATCACACTGGGGAAGTGATTGTGGAATTGCTAATGTTAATATTGGGACTTCTGGAGCTGAAATTGGTGGCGCATTTGGAGGAGAAAAAGATACAGGAGGGGGAAGAGAAAGTGGTTCTGACGCATGGAAAGTGTATATGAGAAGGCAAACTAATACAATAAACTACTCTTCTGAACTTCCATTGGCTCAGGGTATAAAATTTGATATAGGTTAGAGGTATTTATTTAAACTGATTTAGAAATCTTATATCGTTTTCAAAAAATAGTCTAATATCTGGAATTTGATAAATAAGCATAGCTATTCTTTCAATACCTAAACCAAAAGCATAACCAGTATACTTTTCTGAGTCAATATTACAATTTTCTAAAACATTTGGATCTACCATTCCGCAGCCCATAATTTCCAGCCAACCTGTTCCTTTTGTAATTCTATAATCAGTTTCGGTCTCTAAACCCCAATAAATGTCTACTTCAGCACTTGGCTCAGTAAATGGAAAAAATGATGGTCTAAATCTCAATTTAGATTTTCCAAACATAGATTTTGTAAAGTAAAGTATCATTTGTTTTAAATCTGCAAACGAAATATTTTCATCAACATAAATTCCTTCAATTTGATGAAAAATGCAATGAGATCTAGATGATATAGCTTCATTTCTGTAAACTCTTCCTGGAGAAATTATTTTTAATGGAGGGGGGTTGTCTTCAAGATACCTTACTTGGACTGAAGAAGTGTGTGTTCTTAGAAGGATATCAGGATTTTGTTGAATAAAAAAAGTGTCTTGCATATCTCTTGCAGGATGATGTTGCGGTAAATTTAAAGCTGTAAAATTATGCCAATCATCCTCAATTTCAGGACCTTCAGAAAGTTCAAATCCTACTTTTGAAAATATATCAATAATTCTATTTTTAATTAAAGTTATCGGATGAAGTGAGCCTGAAGAAATTGGAAATCCTGGTTTTGTAAAATCTTCTAAAATTACCTTACTAGATTTTTTAGTATTTGATTTTAAGTCATCATATTTTTTTTGAGCTAGAATTTTTAGTTCATTAATTTTTTGACCAAATTCTTTTTTTTGATCAGATGGAACATTTTTAAAATCTGAAAATAGTTCATTAATTAACCCTTTTCTGCCAAGAAACTTAATTTTTAGTGATTCTATCTCATTTAAATCTTTAGAATCAAATTTATTTAAATCCTTAATATACCCTTCTAGTTTTTTTATCATCTTAATTTTTTTAATAAAATTAAAAGTCTGTGATTATCCTTCTGTATATTGCAAATATAAATTAAGTTTTATGAATTTAATTGATTTAGGAATAATTGCGATAATAAGCTTTGGAATTATCAGAGGTTATTCAAAAGGTTTAATAATTGAGTTATCGAGTTTATTTGGGATTTTTATATCTTTTTTTATTTCTGGTAATATTGATAGTCTTCTATCACAACAAATAATAAAATTTATAAATCTAAATGTAAATATTGTTAACACAATCTCGTTTATAACTGTATTTATTGTGAGTTATTCACTAATAATTTTTTTTGCAAAAGGATTTACCAAACTAGCAAAAATAGTCTATCTAGGTCTGTTAAATAGTTTGTTAGGTGGACTTTTTGGTGGACTTAAACTAGTTTTAATTCTATTGATTATAACTAAAATTATTTTTTCTCTAAATCTTTTATCAGTTTCTGTAATTGGTGAATCATCATTAATGATCAATTTACATATACTGTCTGAAATTCTTTTTGACTCTTTTGAAATAAGTAAAGAAATATATCAAGGAAACTTAATCTAAAATTCTTAAACTAGATGATTGAATCCACCCAATTGTTCCATTTTCAAGCTGAATATTTAACCAATCCTCTATAACATCTAGCTGTTTTACCTTTGTTCCCTCATGAAGTAAAAATTTTAATTCAGAAATATTATTTGGTTCAGACCATACTTCAATTTCTTTATCATATATAATAGCATATTTTATTTCACTGATTTTTTTCTTCTCGAAGTTTATAAATAGTGTAAACAATGAAAAAATCAGAAAAAGAAGAGAAGCGCTAAAGAAAGTTCTTTTAAATTTTGAATCATTTGAAAGAATATAAAAAATAAAAGCGAAGCAAAAAATCCAAATTAAAGTAATAAGAACAAATGACCATCCTTTTTCTGATAGGGAATTTAAAATCGAGAGTTTTATATTTTGTATTTCTGTTACCGGTAAATTTTCTATTTTATCAATTCGTAAGTTTTGTGCAAAGGATAAGTTTGTTAAGATATCATCATCATTTGGAGAAATTGACTTTGCTTTTTCATAATAAAAATTACTTTCAGGAATATTATTTAGTTTATAAAATGAATTTCCAATATTAAAGTATAGCTCTGCACTTTCGAATCCTGATTTTACTATATTAAGATAACCTTCAACTGCATTTTGATAATCTCCGTTAGTATATAATTCATTTGATTCCTTAAATAAGTTCTCACTATTCTGAGTATTTGAAAAGATTAATAAAATGAAAAAAATTATCCTCATGGTCTAACTTTTAAAATTGAACTTATTACTTGCTTTGCACTTTCTAAATCTTTATTCATTAAGCTATTTGATGATCTTGAGTACTTAGCCTTCTCACAATTTTCAATTAATTTAATTATTAAAAGCACATCGTCTTTTATAAGTCCTTTTTCTTGTCCTATTTGCTGAATTTTTTCTTTATTGAGACTTTCCATTCTAATTGAAAATTTGACCATGATACTCTTTATTATTGCTTTCTCAATTTTATCATAAAACGTAACTTTATCTCCAATTGATTCTTTTGCAGAATCAATCATTTTATTAATCTTTCTTTCCTCATTCCTAATTAATTCAAATGAAGATTCTTTTTTATTTCTTTTATATGTTGTGAATAATAAAAAGGAAAGAAGTAAAATAAAAGGACTCGTTACTATTACATAGAAAAATTGAGACTGAAAAAATATATCATTTTTAACTTCTTTTAAGTTTCCATTTAATTTAATAAAGCGAAATGAATCACTTGAGGTAATTATATTTGAATTGTTATTAGTAATTGTGTTACTTATAACTGGACCGTCATAAACATCAATGGTAAGTCTTGGTGATTTTAGAATTTTATACTTTTCTGTATTAGGGTCAAAGTATGAAAACTCAACCTCTTCAATTGGAAAATTTCCTTGAAACCTCGGGATAACAGTAAATAATTTTGAAACAGACCCACTCATGCCTGAAAGATTAGTACTTATGAGCTCTTCTCTTTCAGGTTCAAATAATTCCATAGAGTTAGGAACTAGAATGTCTGGCAAATCAAATAGCTTAAGATTACCATTGCCCTTTACTTTAAGTTCTGCCTGAAAGGATTCAGTTGCTCTGAGTGAATTTTTATTCAGGATTACGTCAAATTCAAATTTTCCAACTGCTCCAGAGAAACTATTAGGTTTACCTTGCTTGGGTAAATCTTTAACAATAATTCTTCTCATTCCAGTAGAAATTAGTTGAGAAGTTTGATCATAAATTACATTACCAAAGAAATCTCTTTTATCAGTTGGAACGTCAAGAACTAAATTTAATGATAGAGGAGAAATTTCTAAATCACCTATTTTTTGGGGATATAAAACTACTTTTCTCCATTCTACAACATTATAATTTTGTCCTTTAAATATTTCTCTCTGGACTTTTAATTGGGGTATTTTTATGGTTTGACTCCAAAAATCTTTAAATTTTGGAGTCTCTGTCTCACGTGCATCCGAGATATTAATTGGAGCTTTGTAATAAAGTTTGTAAACTACTGTTATTGGTTCATTTAGATAAGGTGAACCTTTAGATATTAATGCTCTTAATTCTATATCATCATCGTTGTAATATTGAGTTGTTGCATCAGAGGGCTGCTGAACAGAATCTGTAATTAAAACTTCAATCTGAAGTGATTTATATATTTCACCATCTATTTCAATTGACGCTTGATTTATTTTTAGTCTTCCTTTTGTAAGTGGTTTTAAGAAATAGGAATATGTCTTTGAAAATTTTCTTTCACCATTTACATAAGAGGTTTTAATAGATTGATTAGGGCCTCCTATTATTTGAAAGTTATCAAATTTTGGAGGAGAAAAATTATCTCCATTTTGATTCATAACAAAATCAACCCTTAATCTTTCGTTTAGAGCAAGTTTAGATTTACTTACAGATGCTTCAAAGTTTACCTGAGAGCATACAATTAAGGAATTAAGACTAAGAAATAATATGAGAAATTTTTTCACCAATCTTTTTCAGCTTTTTTAGTTTTTTGCACTTTCTTTTTACCAGATTTTAGTTTTTGATTTAAATCTTTTTCAATATTATTTACAGCTTCAAGAAGGTTTTCCATTTGCTGTTTTGAAAGTCCACCTCCCTGGTCCTTTTCTTGATTTTCATCTTTTTCCTTAGGTTTTTCTTTCTCAGAATCAGAATCTTGATCACTATCTTGATTTTGATCTTTATTTTCCTTTTGATCTTCAGATTTATCTTTTTTTTCTTCTTCAGATTCATTATTATTTTGAGAATTTTGACGCTTATCTCCTTCTAGGAATTTTTTTGCTAAAGCATAATTGTATCTAGTTTCATCATCTTGCGAATTACTTCTAAGTGCATTTTTATATGCCTCAATAGCTTGGGCATAATCTTTTTTCTTCATATAAGAATTACCAAGATTATGAAATGCGGAATGTCTCTCAATATCTAATTCAGAGTTTTTTTGAGTTTTAAAATATTCTTGAATAGCCTCGTCATAATTTTCATTTTCAAAAAGTATATTTCCTAGATTATGAGCTGCTTTAGACTTGGCTTTATCTTTTGAGATAGCTTTTCTATATTCAACTTCTGCCTTGGTGTAATTTTTTTTAATAGATTCTTTATTTCCGTTAAATACAAGATTATTTGGATCATCTTGGCTATATGATGAGAAAGAAATTACAAGAAATAGTAATGATATGTAGTAGCTAGTCTTCATTTTCATTAAATAGATTTAAATTTTGTATCCATTTTGTTTTAGTTTGAAATATAAAAATATCGGATATGATAAACAATAATGATAATAAAATAAATACTTGAAATTGCTGTTTATACTCAACAAACTGAGATGATTCAAATTCTGATTTATCAATTTTATCTAATTTTGTTTTTATAATTTCTAAAGCTTGATCTGTAATATTTCCATCAATATACTCCCCTTTTGAAGAATCAGCTATTTTAAGTAGAATATCACTATTACGCTTTGTTATTACAACATCGCCATTACTGTCTTTTTTATACGAATCAACGGTTCCGTTTATTTTAATTGGAATTGTTGTTCCAGACTCTTGACCTACTCCAATTGTAATTAAATTAATGTTATTTTCAGTAATCATATTAGTTATACTATTTGGTATATCGTCATGATCTTCTCCATCAGAAACAAGTATCAATACTCTATTAGTTTCAGAATTTTGATCAAAGAAATTTACTGATAGATTTAATGCTGAATCAATTGAAGTCCCTTGAGAAGATAACATATCTGTATCTATTATTTGTAAAAAATTCTTTACTGAAGCAAAGTCAGTTGTAAGAGGCACTTGAGGGATAGCCTGTGCAGCATAGGCTACAATTCCAACTCTGTCAGTACTTAAAGAATTAATAACTTCAGAAATAATTCTTTTTGATCTCATAAGTCTATTTGGAGCAACGTCTTCAGCTAGCATGCTCTTAGATACATCAATAGCAAAAACAATGTCAACTCCTTCTCTATTAATTGATTTTAATTCAGTTCCAATTTTTGGGTTAGCAAGAGCTAAACATAAAAATAATATTATAAATGATTCTAATATGAGTTTTAGATTGAGTTTAAAATTTGACCTGTTAGGGCTTATATGGTCCAGTAATTCTTTGTTTGAAAATGTCTTTTGAATCCTTTTTCTCCATGACATATAAAACCAATTAATAACTATGACTAAAGGAATTATAAGTATTAGATAAAGAAAATATGGATTGTCAAACTGATACATTATATAAAGCTCTTAAAGATTGATTTTCTTGCAATTATTTCAATAATAAAAAGGATTAGTCCAATCAAAACAAAAGGTCTATATTTTTCTGAGACGTTTGTAAAAATAGTCTCGGTTACTTCAGTTTTTTCCAATTTATTAATTTCATCATATATATTTTGAAGCTCTAAGTTATCAGTAGCTCTAAAATATCTTCCTGAAGTTTTTTCAGAAATATATCTTAACAGATCCTCATCAATCTCTACTTTTGTAAGGCTAAATTGAAAGCTTCCATTAGGTAAAATTGAAACTGGAGCTAAGGCTCTTCCATTTGTGCCTAGACCTATTGTATAGGTTTTAATTTCATATTCCGCTGCAAGTTCTGCTGCAACTCTAGGATCGATAAATCCTGAGTTATTAACACCATCTGTGAGAAGAATTATTACTTTACTTTTAGCTGTACTTTCCTTTAGCCTATTTACAGCAGTTGAAAGCCCCATTCCTATAGCTGTTCCATCTTCCAAAAGTGATTCATAATTTATTTCACTAAGGGATTGCTTTAAAATCAGTTTATCTGTAGTAACAGGTGTTTTAGTATAACTCTCTGCAGCATAAACAACAAGGCCAATTCTGTCATTTGGTCTGTCATCAATAAAATTAGATGCTACATTCTTTAATGCTGTTAAACGATCAGGTTTAAGATCTTTTGACAACATACTTGATGAGATATCAATTACCATAACAATATCAATACCTCTAGATGTTTTAATTCTTTTTGATGATGACTTTGATTGAGGTCTTGAAACAGCCAATACAAGAAGTAATATCACTATTATTCTAAAGATATTCAAAAAAGGTCTCAGTTTAGAAATGAATGAATTGTTTAACTTCAATAGTGATAAGCTAGGGTGTCTTAAAGTAGCTTGAGTAATCTTTCCAAATCTAAACCAAAAGAAAATAGCAAAAGGAATTATAATAAGAATTATAAGAAACTCCGGATCAGCAAAATAAATATTTTTTAGCATTATAATTCTTTTATAATATTAAAGCTTTCTAGGATTTTAGACTCTATTTTATTAGCATATCTATCTTTGTCTTTGTAAACTATAATAAGTTTTATAGTTTTTTTTTCATAAGGCAATATAAC
>JAQXBP010000031.1:0-19178 GCA_029252345.1 Flavobacteriaceae bacterium
GTAACTAAGTCAGAGATAGGTGCAATCTTTAGAAATGAAAATCATAAAAACTTCATGAAATGTGGAGATCAATTATTACGTAATTTTTTAAATGGATTAATAATACATCTTAGAGGTCCGAAAGAATAAGTTATTCCTTAAGCTTAAATGTCTTTTCATAGATTGAATTTTTTTTTTTAAATTCACAATACTAAACAAAAAAAAAATTAACTATGAAAAATTTATTATTCACATTTATTTTATTTTTCAGTTTTTCACTTAACGCTCAATATGCAATTATGTCTGCTGTTGATCTAAATGATGGAGCTGAAGAAGATTATTTGAAACTTGAAAAATTCTGGTCTGGTATTCATCAAGAAGCTATTAACCAAGGTTTACAAATAGGTTGGTCCGTATGGAAGAGAACTCCTCAAGAAGGTGATGAAGAAGGAAATAATGAATATCTTATTTTCAACTTATACGATTCTATGGAACAGCTTGAAAAAGGATTTAATGGAGCTGAATTAGCTCAAAAAGTGTACAAAGGAAAGATGTCCAGAAGATCTATTCAAAGAATGATGGATGGGACTGGATCAGAAAGTAGAGAAAGACGAAACTATACTCTTAAAGTTGTTGATGCAACGGTACTTTCGGGAGGAGATGCTAAGCCTGGTGATGTAGCAACACTTAATCTTATGGCAAAAAAGACTGATGATTTTGAGCAATATGAATCAGAAGTATGGAAGCCTATTGCAGAGAAAAATATATTAAACGGAAGACTAAGACAATGGGTCCTAGTTGAAGTTACAGATAGAACAGATAATGCATATGAGGGATTTACTCATTTTGCTTGGAACTTAAGTGGAGATCAAGATATTGAATTTGAAGGAATGTCTGGTTTTAAATGGGACAAACTCTGGGAAGGTATTGAGTCTTCAAGAGACATGCAAGATTCAGAAGAATATACCTTAATTTACACTGCTAGATAAAAAATAAATCAATAAAAAATATAATTATGAAAAAAATACTTTTACTATTAACACTAATTTTTACAATAACAACATCAGCTCAATACACTATTCTTAGTGCTGTTGACATCAAAGATGGTATGGAAGATCAATATCTAAAACTTGAAGAATTTTTTGGACCAGTTCATGATTTAGCAATTAAAAAAGGTATTCAAGATCTTCAAGCAGTTTTTAAGGTTGTCCAAACTAATGATGATGGTGATAACGTTGCTAACTATTTTATTATAACATCATTTTCAAGTAAAGAACAGTTAGATGCGTATAATAAAAGTTGGGAAGAGGGTAAATGGCTAGCTCTTTCTAAAGAGGCATATAAAGGTAAAATGTCATCAAGAGCTGTAACCAGATATCTAAATTCTGTTGGCTCAGAGAGTAATGAAAGAAGAAATTACCACTTAGTTGGAGTTGATGCTTCAATATGGGCTGGAGGAGATCTTAAACCAGGTGATAAGATGAATATACTTGGAACTATTGCAAAAACAGATGATTTTGAGCAATATGAATCAGAAGTATATAAACCACTAATTGAAAAAGAAATTCTACAAGGTAATCACAGATGGTGGGCTCTTTCAAAAATTTACGAAAGAACAGATAATGCTTATGAAAATATAACACATATGTTTTTTAACGTAGGAGTAGAAGGTGCAGACAGCACTAAAGGTTGGGAAAAAATGCAATCTACTTTCAAGGGTCAAAAACTACTTGAAGGTCTTGGAGCAGCAAGTGAACATCAAAACGGTGGACAACTTGAGTTAATTTCAATTCACAACTAAACTCAAAATTTATTACTAAAAAAACCCACCTTAATGGTGGGTTTTTTATTTTTGTAACATGTATAGAGAAGAAATAATTCAATTTTTAACAAACTATGGCCTAAACTCGGCTATTTCAGGTTTAATTACCTCAGCACTAATAATCATATCAATTAGTGTAATTGTATTGATAATAAATTTTATTACCAGGAATACAATTCTATCGTTTTTTAAAAGGATTGCAAAATCAACTTCGTCTACTTTTGATGATTTATTAATAAAAAATAAAGTTCCAAGGTTACTTTCATTTATTCCGTCACTATTTTTTCTTTATCTAATAGTTCCAACTTACACGGATAATTTAATTATAATAATTGAGGCATTAACTATACTTCTATTTATAGTTACAGTTAAATCTATCCTAAGTACAGTAAAAGATTATTTCAAGCTTAGCCCATCATTAAAACATATACCAATAGATAGCTACATTCAAGTAATTATGATTTTCTTATGGTTCATAGGAATCATATTAATACTATCAGTACTTACTGGAAGAGAAATAGGAACATTCTTAGCATCACTTGGAGCTTTGTCAGCTATAATTATATTAGTGTTCAGAGATACTATTCTAGGTTTTGTTTCCAGTATTCAAATCACAGTAAATGATACTGTTAGGATTGGAGATTGGATAACAATGAAAGGATCTGATGCTGACGGGACAGTTATTGAGGTAAACCTATCAACGGTTAAAGTTCAAAACTTTGATAACACAATTACAACAATACCAACTTATAAATTAGTGTCTGACTCATTTGTAAACTGGAGAGGAATGGAAGAATCTAAGGGTAGAAGGATAAAAAGATCATTATTAATAAAACCTAGCTCAATACGTTTTTTAAAAAATAATGAAATAGACGAACTTAAAAAAGTCAAATTAATTACCGAATATTTAAATACTAAAATCAAGGAAATTGACTCTTACAATCAAAAAAATAATGCAGACAAGTCAATGCTGCTTAATGGAAGAAACCTTACTAATCTTGGTGTATTTAGAGTTTATATTGAGCAGTATCTAAAGGCTCATCCTATGACTAATGATGACTTAACTATGATGTGTAGACAACTTGAGCCAACTTCTCAGGGTATTCCAATTCAGATTTATGCTTTTTCAAAAGACAAAGAGTGGACAAAATATGAGGCGTTAACCTCTGATATTTTTGACCACCTTTTATCTTCTGTTAAATATTTTAATTTAGAATGCTTTGAACTTAATCAATTCCCATCTAATTAATTCCAGTACCTGAAAGATGAGGAGGGTTTAACTCCTTAACCTCATTTTCTAAAGACTCAAGCTCAGATTTAAATTCTTTAACATCTGAAGCTAGCTTTTCAAATAATCTTTCTGCGATATCTAAATTAGACTTATTCAGATCAGTTGGACCATATGAAGTTGAAAGTCCTTGCATAGCAATTTGAACTCTCATTGATATAGTAGGCTTATCCCACTCACCAATTTCATCTCTTGCAGGATTACTTCCAGTCTCAGAATCAAAAGCATTATATTTTGCCTTAAAGTCAGATATTTTCTTCATTATTTCAGGAGAAAAAGTCTCTAATTGAAGGGATGCCTTGTCTAACAATTCAATTTTAGATTTCATCATATTAAATTCATCTTGGTATTTAGACATAGCCACATATAAGTTTGAAACCCTAGTTCTAAACGAGTTATATTCAGAATATGAAGCGCCTTTAAGAGTAACTTTTCTTAATGGCTTAACATTGAAAGCAATTGGCCCATCTAATTTTTCAACTGATCCATTATTCTCAAGATAAATCTCAGCATGATACTCACCTGGAGTTACATATGGTCCAGATGGATTAAACCAAGAATTTGCCTGGCCTCTGCCTCCTCTTACTGGGTAATAGCTCTGATGTCTTAAATTCCATGCAATTCTACTAGAACCATTAGAAGCATTTTTCTTAACATTTCTTATGTGGTTTCCTTCTGAATCTTTAATTGTAAGGATAATACTTGCAGGTTTTTCATTCATTTCATCTGCAAGTTTATCATAACCTGGAAAAGGCACATCCTTATTATCAGCATTAAGTCTTCTTTCTCTTTGCATCCTTAAAGATTTAGAAGTCTTTGGTACATCATTTAGATTATAAGTAAAGACTGCACCATATTCTGGATTTTTAGCAGTATAAAATTGTCCACCAGTGTTTCCCAATGAGTTTCTAGGCTTAAATAACTTAGCATCTCTTGGTTTGAATAATTTACCCTTTTTAGATAAGTTATCTGAAGTCATTTCTCTTAGAGCACTATAATCATCTAAAACAAAGAAACCTCTTCCAAATGAAGCACCTACTAAATCGTTTTCTCTTTCTTGAATCACAATATCTCTAAATGAAATTGTTGGACTTCCAGGAAGTTTCTGCCAGTTTCCACCTGCATTTAAAGATGTGTAAATTCCATACTCCGTAGCTAAAAAGAATAAATCTTTTTTGACATGATCTTGAACAAATCTCCAAACTAAAGTTCTAGCTGGGATGTTATTTGAAATAGATTCCCATGATTCTCCTAAATCTGTGCTTTTAAAAAGATATGGAGAAAGATCACCTTCCTTATGGTTGTCTAATGAAACATAAACAGTATTTGCATCATATAAGTCTGCCTTTATATCATTTACAAATGATCTTTCAGGGATTCCTAATTTAGTTACTGGTATAGACTTCCATGAATCTCCACCGTCAGTTGTAACCTGAATAAATCCATCGTCAGTTCCAGCCCAAATTACACCTTGTTTAACAGGAGATTCTGAAAGTGAGGTAATTGTATTGTATTGAGACATTGCTTTAACATCCCAAGCATTATCCCAACTTTGAGTTCTTCCCATAATTGGAAGTTCAATTCTATTTTCATTTCTTGTTAAATCACCTGAAATAGGCGTCCAACTATCACCTCTGTTTCCTGATTCCCACACTCTATATGAGGCAATATATATTTTAGCAGGGTCATGAGGACTTACTAGTATAGGTGTGTCCCAGTTATATCTTTCATGAGGATCACCCTCTAATGCCTGAGGCTGAACAAAAACCTGCTCTCCTGTTTCTAAATCAACTCTATGAAATCTTCCCTCTTGAGTTGTTGCATATATAATATTATTATATACAGGATCAGTAGCAGATTGATGACCATCTGCAAATAAGGTCTTATACCAATCTCTATTTGTAATACCCGCACCTTCATCAGTAGCAGAAGGTCCACCTGCAGAACCATTATCTTGAGTTCCACCAAATATGTGATAGAAAGGCTCTGCATTATTTACAGCAACTTTATAAAATTGAGTTAATGGTAAATTTAGGAAATAGTGCCAATTTTGAGCTAAATCAAAACTTTCATATATACCTGCATCTGTTCCAACCATAATATAATCAGGATCACTTTCTTTAAAAGCGATAGCATGATGATCACTGTGTTTCTGTCTTCTTCCTTCAAGTGTTCGGAAGTTTTTACCTCCATCTTCAGATGTTAAAATTTGAACATTCATTAAATATAATCTGTCAAATTTATGAGGACTTGTATATAGTTCTTGATAATAATGAGGTCCTGTTCCACCTGAAACAGTATTTGACATTTTTTTCCATGACTCTCCCCTATCCTCTGATCTATAAATACCTCCCTTAGTTCTATCAGTCTCAATTGCAGCATAAACTACATCTGGATCTTGATATGACATTGCTATACCGATTTTACCAAGATTAGATCTTGGGATTCCATTAGTTAACTTTTTCCATGTTTTTCCATTATCATCCGACCTGTGAATACCTGATCCAGGACCACCACCCATATATGCAGCAACAGTTCTATGCCTATCCCAGGTAGCAGCGTAAATAATATTAGAGTGTCTTGAATCCATCATAATATCAGTAACACCTGTCCATTCAGATCCTCCTAATATTTTATTCCACGATTTTCCTCCATCAGTTGTTTTATACAACCCTCTTTCTCCTCCACTAGACCATAACGGTCCTTGAGAAGCAACATAGACAACGTTAGAGTCATCTGGATGAACAATTATCTCAGAAATATGTTCTGAATTTTTTAATCCCATATTCTTCCATGATTTTCCTCCATCAGAGCTTCTATATACTCCATCTCCGTAACCCACGTGTCTTCCTCCAACATTTTCACCAGATCCTACCCAAATTATACTGGGATTTGAGGGATCAATTGTTATTGATCCAGTTGAATAAGTAGGTTGACTGTCAAAAATTGGTTTCCAGGTTGTACCTGCATTTTCAGTCATCCAAACACCACCAGAACCAACAGCAACATACCATACATTTTCATTATTTGGATGGATTGCAATATCTGCAATTCTTCCAGATAAAAATGCTGGTCCAATATTTCTAAGCTTAAATGCATTTAATGAAACCTTCTGAGTCTTTGAATCATCTTTTTGATTTCTTTTTCTTTGAGAGTTAGCATCAAGTGGCATGAGCATAAAGAAAGCTAACATTAATATTAATAATCTATTCATATCTAAATTTTTATATTTTGACCTTAGTAGGTTAAAAAAGTTTAGATAAATATAAATAATATTTAGAAAATTTCCGCTATCATGCACCTAGCACTTCCACCACCATTTTCTTCAATGGTTTTAATATCTGCATGAATAATATCAGTATGTTTCTCGATAATGTTTAACTGAGAACTTTTTATAGATTTATAAGCTCTAGAACTCATGACTAATAATGGATTATAATTAGAATCAATTAATTGAATAGAATTCCCCAAAAATGAACACATTTGATCTATTGTAATATCAATTATTTCAAGATTAGAATCTTTCAAATTAGCTTTAACAGATCTTCTTTGGTTTTCATCTTTTATAGAATCTAGGCATATAATCGAAAAATTATTGCAAATAGACATCATCACATTAGTATGATAGATAGGCTTTGATTGATATCTTGAATTAAATACAATAGGTGTATAATTCATTTCTGAGCAAAACAACTGCAGTAATTCATTATTGGATCTTGAAGATAAAGAACAATAAGCAAATTTATTTTTTCTATCTAAAACAACACTTCCAGTTCCTTCTAAGAACTTGTTGTCATTTTCAAAATGAGAATAATCTTTAATAATTTCAATATTTAAGCCTTGATTAAAAAGCTTTTCTAATGTTGAAGACTTTCTCTCAAGTCTTCTATTTGAAGCGAACATTGGATATAGCACTGCTTTGTGAGATTTATGAAAAGAAATCCAGTTATTAGGAAAAACAGCATCTGGTGTATCAAATTTACTATCATCATCAAGAGCATGAACTAAAATACCTTTCTTTAAAATAGCTTCTTTAAGTCTCTCAAATTCAGAGATAGCATTATCAGAAATTGATATATTATTAACCTGCTTAGATTGAAAGGAGTTATCAGTAATAGTCAACTCATTATTCCTAAATTTATTAGGAGAAATCATTAAGATTCTTGATGTAAGATGTTTCATCACTCTCTATTTAATGGTAACGTTGAACATCTAAACAAACCCGACATTTTAGAAACATTAAAGTAATCAACCCTCTCGACTATCACTCCTTTTTTTTCAAGCCAAGAATTCAATCTATTAAACTTTATATTAGATACAATTACATCAGGAGAAATAACCAAAACATTTGATGTTAATTCAAATGTTTCCTCTGAATTAGCTATAAAAACATTACTCTCCCCAAAATAATTAATTAAAAATTCAACATCCTTTTTGTTCTTAAATCCATCTGGGCAAATAATTGCTTTATCAACTGATATAGTTTGAAAACAACAATCTAAATGGAGAGTATTTTTATATATATCAGTATTTGACTTTTTCAAATCGATCGGAATGATTTCTTTAGAAGTAATCATTTTCTTTAAATAATCAATTGATGAATTATTAGTTCTGGCTGTAATCAATTTAGAATAATCATCGTCAGAGTATGTTCCAATAAATACTTTATCATTATGAACAATTACATCTCCACCCTCTATATGCATAAACTCGGGTAATTTAATAACACCAACATCAAAATTTTTTAGAGTTTCCTCAATTCCTTTTAGCTCATCGTGTCTGTTAGGAACAATATTTGACAAGAAAAATAAGTTAGAAATAACAAAGCCCAGGTCTCTTGCGAAAATTTGATTACAATTATTAATATTATTAGGCCTTAAAACCTCTACGTTATGCTTTACTAATTTATTATAAAAACTATCCACTTCTCTCAGGAGATCATCTTCAATTGGGTAAGAATTGTTTTTTATGTGATATAAAGATCTAGGGTCATATGCATCAGACTCTGTTGGAGGATCGCCAAGATCACTAGCAATACCAAGTATTACTGTTTTGAGTCTTGAATACTCATTTTCAATGTTAATTTTAATCATTAAAGAACTTTATTTTTCTTATTTGCAAAATAAGAAATTAAGCCTAAAAGAGTAACAAAAATAATTGAATAATAAACAAAGTCAGGTGAAACAACCTTATCACCTGAAGCATATGAGTGAAGTCCTACTAGATAAAAGTTCACTCCAAAATAAGTCATCATGATAGCAGCAAATGATATTATGCTCATTAAGTTAAATAGCCACTTATTATTTAACTTAGGAACAATTCTTAAGTGAAGTACCGCTGTATATATAATTATAGAAATTAATGCCCAGGTTTCTTTTGGATCCCAACCCCAATATCTACCCCAACTTTCATTTGCCCACATACCTCCAAGAAAATTACCAATAGTTAACATTACTAAACCTATTGTAAGAGATAGCTCAATTACAATAGTTAATTCCTCAAGTTTTCTTGAGAATACTTTTTTATTCTTTTTATTGGCTATTATTGTCAATAATAGCACAACAATACCTAATATCATTCCAATTGCAAATGGACCATAACTTCCAACAATAACAGCTACGTGAATCATTAACCAGTAACTGTCAAGAACTGGCTGAAGATTAGCAATAGAGGGGTCTAACCAATTCAATGAAGCTACATATAACATAATTGAAGATACAAATGTGGCAGAAGCTAAAGTAAAATATGATTTTCTTCCAAAGATTATTCCAAAAGCTACCGTTGCCCAGGCAACAAAAAGTATCGACTCATAGGCATCACTCCAGGGAGCATGACCTGCAATATACCATCTAGCAGCAAGACCTAAAGTGTTTAATGCAAAAAGCACAAATATTATATACTTAATAAATTTTATTAAGATGTTATAGAATCTGTTATCATTAAATATTTGAAGAATAAGAATTAGCAAAAGTGATAAACCAAACATTAAATACCATCTATATAGTTTATTAAAAATATCGACCTTATTGTAAATTATTTCGGATGAAATCTTGGAATCACTTGGCATGACATCTTTTCCATACTTATTTTGAAATCCTTTAATACTTTCAAGTAACTCCTCAGATTGACTGTAATCTCCACTGATTTTTGATCCTCTTAGTGTCTGAAAATATAGTTGTAATACATTATTAACGTATAAAGAATCCGCTCCATTAAAATTAACATCTTTTACCTCTGGAAGGGATACCCACTTATTATTGTAATCATTAGGAACAGGAAAAATTCTCATAATCTTACCTTCTAATGCTGAATATAACAGGTTAACTCTTCTATCTAATTCTATAACATCCTTCTCAATTTGAGTAGGAATAGTCGCTAAATACGCTTTTTCAAGATTAGTAGCTAATTTATAATTACCTAATGAGTCAAAAAATGAAACCAAAGGAGCTCTTTTTAGGTCACTATCTAATCCTAAAATATTTTTTATTGTGTCACCTTTTTGGCCTGACTTTATATAAACAATGGGAGCATTAAACCAAACTCCTGGATTGTCCATTATAGATAATAAAACCTGATCAGAGTTAAGACCATTATATGTATTAGACCTACTAACCTTTCTTAATAATTCAGATGCAAAAGTATTAGCAGGTTTCATTCTACCTCCGCTATCTTGAATAACTAATTCACCGAATTTACTAGAATGAGCTTCTGTGAAACTATTGGATTCAATTATTGAATCAATGTATGAAGATTTAGAAGATGTGTCTGCTGATTGAGCAAGCAGACTATTTGAGAGAAAAAGAAAAATTATAACAGAAGTTTTTTTATTTAGTTGTTTAGCTAAGAATTTAAACCTAGTATTTCCTTGAAAAAAAATACCCATCATACTTAGATATAATAAAAAATAACCAGCATAAGTTATAAATGTTCCCCAAAAATCATCATTAACTGATAATACAGTTCCTTTTTCATCAGGATCAAAGGATGCTTGAAAAAACCTGTATCCTTTGTGATTAAGAATATTATTCATGAATATATCGTATTCAAATGTATTCTGATCTTCGACAGTTACCTTGCTTTTAAATGATGAATAACTATTTTCAGTTCCAGGGTATTTATCAGCTATAAAATCATTTAACTTAATAGAAAAAGGGAGCTCTACCTTACTTGAACCATAAGAAAGATAAAAATCAAGGTCATCTATAGTGATTTTCTTAGGATTATTGACAAAGCCTCTTCCTCCAAGCAAAGGTATTCTCTCAGAGGTTTCATTATAATTTAAATTAACATATAATACATCTTGACTTATACCGTCATCATCTTCAGCATCTAATATATCAAAAACACCTCTTAGGGCTGGCTCGGGAAAAACAAATTGAAATCCGGGTATTTGATACAAAGATCTCAACTCAAGCAATTCTGTTTTGTCTTTTTCTAAAGGAGCAGTTTGCTGAGTTGCCATGATTGTATATTTTGCATCAAATGGCGATTCAATAAAATACTCTCCCGACTTCGACGATATGTTAATAGCTCCTTTTTGATAATAATTAAATGAAAATAAAATATTTTGAATACTTGACACCTCTCCTTCTTTTATATAGTGTTCTCTTCTATTTCCATCTGCAGCCTCAACTAATTTAATATACCTTTCTCCACTAGGATCTAAAACTAAACCTTCTGTTATGTTTTCTCTAAAGGAGTCATACGTTATAGAAAAATATTTTGAGTCAAAATCATCTTTAACTTTAAATCTATTATCGGTATGTTTTGATAAAAGAAGCTTCTTAGGCTTTAATGTTTTTCTTAGTGGTTCTCCTTTAATTTCACCATCAATAAAAACATTTAAATACGTTTTTTCAGATAAATAACTATTTGATGTAGTATTTTCTCTAATTGGCATAACACCTTCATCGCCAATATATCTTGTTACTAAAGCCCCTAAAAGAATAAAAATAAAAGATAAATGAAGAACAAGAACAGATAGTTTTTCCTTACTTAATAGGTTATACTTTTTAATATTTCCCATGAAATTTACCATCAGTAGAAGCATTAAAACTTCAAACCACCAAGCATTATAAACCCAAATTCTTGCAGCATCAGTTGAATACCATGTCTCAAGAAATGTTCCAATACCCATTGCTAAAGGGAACAATATCAAGAGTACAAGCATTAGCTTAGTTGAAAATAAAATTTGTAAAATTTTTGAGCCCATTAGTAAGTCTGCAAAGATAAATATGAATTTTAAATATTTAGTGTAATTCTAAACAATTACATGTTAAAGTTTAATTAAATTTGAATCTTTAAAATATTATGGATTCTTACAAAACAAGATTAAAAGACATTACTACTTTTATTTTCGACGTAGATGGAGTAATGACAAACGGAAAAATCATATATAGATATGATGGTAAAATTGACAGACAATTTAATGCAAAGGATGGTTATGCTGTTAAACATGCAATATCTAAGGGCTATAAAATTGCTATTATATCTGGAGGTATGCAGGAAAATGTTAGAAAAAGACTTAATTCTCTTGGTATTGAAGATGTTTTTCTAAGGGCCTTTGATAAAATTGGAATTTTTGAAAAATTCACAAATGACAAAAACATTAATCCTAATAATGTTTTATATATGGGAGATGACAATCCAGATATTAAAGTTTTAAAAGTTGTAGGAATTTCAACATGCCCTAATGATGCTTCAGTTGATGTTAAATCAGTCTGCGATTATGTTTCTCCAAAAGATGGAGGTTATGGATGTGTTAGGGATGTAATTGAACAAGTAATGCGAATTCATGATAAATGGATATAATAAATAGCTCTAATTATCAAATAATTTTAGGCTCAGGATCTTCTAGAAGAAAAGAACTTCTAGAAATGACAGGAATTAAATTTGTTGTTAATTCCAATCCTGTAAATGAAGATTTTCCAAAATCATTAAAAAGAAAAGAAATAGCTGAGTTCATTGTTTCAAAAAAAACAGAACCCTTTAGAGAAATTGTAGGTAAGAATGAAATTATTATAACAGCGGATACACTTGTTTGGTTTAAAGAAAAATGCTGGGGAAAACCAAATGATAAAGAACATGCAAAAAAAATGCTTAAAATGTTCGCTGGATTATCTCATGAAGTGATTACTTCTGTTGGTTTTTTAACCTCAAATCACTTTGAAATATTAACTGAGGTTACTGAGGTAACATATAAAGATCTAAACGAAAAAGAAATAAATTATTATGTTGATACAGTTAATCCAATTGATAAAGCTGGAAGCTATGGAATTCAGGACTGGATTGGGATGATAGGAGTAGAAAGAATTAAAGGTAGTTACACAAGCGTTTTAGGACTTCCTGTTCCCCAAGTTACTAGTCAAATATTAAAAATTATCAATGAAAATCTTTAAGTTAAAATATTCACAAAAGCTTCCTATAAATTTGAATGAAGCATGGGATTTTTTATCATCGCCTAACAATTTGGAATTAATAACACCCAAGTCTATGGATTTCAATATTATTGATTGGGACAAAAAGAAAGCTTACCCTGGTCAAATTATTCAGTATACGGTAAAACCTCTCTTAGGTATTAAAATTAATTGGGTAACGGAAATAACTCAGGTAAGAGATAAAGAGTTTTTCATAGATGAACAGCGATTTGGTCCATACACATTTTGGCACCATAAGCACTTTATAAAAGAAATTGAGGGTGGTGTGATTATGGAAGATGTAATTCATTATAAGCCTCCCTTTGGGTTTATTGGAGTTCTATTAAATTTCCTTTTTATTAATTCTAAGTTGAATAGTGTTTTTAAGTATAGAGAACTTGAATTAATAAAAACTTTTGGAAATTTTAAATAAATGAAAAATATTTTACTGATTGGTGGCTCAACCGGAATAGGTTATGAACTATCACAAAAACTTAAAAAAGATAACAATCTTTTTATAGCTACAAGAGATAAAGAAAAATTTAATGATACGAATATCAAAACTAATGATCTTAACCTCGATAATGAATTTGAAACTGATTGGTTACCAGATCAAATTGATGGATTTGTCTATTTGCCAGGTACAATTAACTTAAGACCTTTCAAAGGTTTAAAACCATCTGTATTTCTTGAAGACTTTAATATTAACGTAATGGGATGTATTAAGATTCTACAAAAAGTACTACCTAAAATTCAAGCAGCTGAAAATGCAAGTATTGTTATGTTCAGTACTGTTGCAGTAAAAGTTGGAATGCCATTTCATAGCTCTGTATCATCATCTAAAGGAGCAATCGAAGGACTAACAAGAGCATTAGCAGCAGAGTTTGCTCCAAAAATAAGAGTTAACGCTATAGCTCCGTCTATACTAGAAACTCCAATGTCTGAAAAATTCCTTAATTCAGAAACAAAATTAGATAATGCAAAAAATAGACACCCATTAAAGGAGATAGGATCAGCCGATGATGTTTCTGAAGTTGTTAAATTTTTACTTGAAAATAACAGTAAGTGGATGACTGGTCAAATCATATCAATAGACGGAGGTATGAGTTCAGTTAAAACAAATTAATGAGAGGTGTTAAGAAAACAAACCTCCCCTCAAAAACATGTCCAACCTGCGGGTTTGATTTTACATGGAGAAAAAAATGGGAAAAAAACTGGGATAATGTTAAATACTGTAGCAAATCATGTCAAAGAAAAAAGTCACTAGTCTAGTTTGGTTTAGAAATAACCTTAGAGTGTTAGATAATATCTCTCTTTCTAAATCTATTGAAGAATCAGATAAAACAATTGGATATATCAATATAGATCCAAAAGATTTTAAAGAAAGTAGATTCGGATTTAAAAAAATAGAAAAATTTAGAGCAAAGTTTCTTTTAGAATCAATTGCTGATCTAAAAAAGAATTTAAAGAAACTTAATATCTCACTAATTGTTACACATGAAGATCTAGGATCATCTATTAATAAGGTTGTAAATAAATATCAAATAGACAATATTTATTTACAAAGAGAATGGACAAGAGATGAAATTATTCAGGAAAAAAATATTCCAAATGATATTAATCTTATAAAAGATTTTGATCAGTTCATGTATTTACCAAATGATGTAAGTGAGATTTATGATAATATACCTCGTGGTTTCTCAAATTTTAGAAAAAAATGTGAAAAACTTCTAACTATTAATGATACACTTCCATCTCCTGTTTCATTGAATATAGATAATCAAATTGATGATGAATATGGCATTCCTTCACTCTCTGACTTAGGGTATGATCATTTTGAAGTTCATAAAGAATCTGCTTTTAAATTTACTGGTGGTGAAACCTCTGGAATTAATAGAGTGAATGAGTATTTTTTTCAATCTAGAAACTTATCAAAATACAAACTAACTCGTAATGGTCTATTAGGTGAAAATTATAGTTCTAAAATTTCTTCTTGGTTATCTAATGGTTGTATTTCAGCAAAATATGTTTATAGTCAAATAAAGCTTTATGAAGATACAGTTGAAAAAAATGATTCAACTTATTGGTTATTTTTTGAATTAATCTGGAGAGATTTCTTTAAATATGTTTCCATGCAACATAAAAATAAGTTTTTTAGTATTGATGGAATTTATGGTAATAACAAGGAATGGTCAAGTGATATTGTTATTCTAAATAAATGGATTAAAGGTGAAACAGAAGATTCATTTATAAACGCAAACATGAATGAATTATCACAAACAGGGTTTATGTCAAATAGAGGAAGGCAAAATGTTGCAAACTATTTAACAAAGGAATTAAAGATAGATTGGAGAATTGGTGCAGAATATTTTGAATCACTACTCATTGATTACGATGTTCACAGCAACTATGGAAACTGGTTATATAATGCTGGAATAGGTAATGATTCGATGCCTTTTAGAAAGTTCAACCCAAAACTACAGTCTGAAAGATATGATCCAAAAAAGAAGTTCGAACAAACTTGGTTAAATGGATAAAATCTGTAGTATAGTATTGCCAAATCAATTATTTAAAGAAAGTCTTTTTCACAAAAAGCACTTTAAAATTTTCATGGTAGAAGAACATCTTTTTTTCAATCAATATAAATTTCATAAACAAAAAATTAGCTTTCATAGAGCTACAATGAAATTTTATTATGATTATTTAAATAAGTTTGGGTGTGATGTAGAATATGTAGAGTCATTTAGCAAAGAATCTAATATCCAAGTACTTGTTGAAAAAATTAATTTTCTTGGATATGAAATAATTGAAATATATGACCCTGTTGATTATCTTTTAGATAAAAGACTTAAAAAGATATGTAATGAATTAAATATTAAACTTATAATTCATGAAACCAAGTTATTCATTAACACTAGTGAAGAATTAAAAGGTTTTTTCAAAGAATCAAAAAAGAAATTTTTTCAAACATCATTTTACAAATCAGAAAGAAAAAAAAGAAATGTATTAATAGATGATAATGGAAAGCCTGAAGGTGGAGAGTGGACATATGACATCTTAAACAGGAAAAAATTTCCAAAAGATAAAATTCCTCCTAAAATTATAAATCCAGAAAAAAATGCATATGTACTTGAATCAGAGGCATATGTAGATAAATATTTTAAAAATAATTATGGATCTCTTGGTCAGTTTATTTATCCAACAACCATTGAAGAATCAGAAAAATGGTTTAGAAATTTTTTGCAAGAAAGGTTTAATAATTTTGGAGATTATGAAGATGCAATTGTTAAAGATAATCTTACTCTTAATCATAGTATTTTAAGCCCTTTAATGAATGTTGGGTTTATAACTCCTAATAAAGTAATTTCTGATTCATTGCAATATTCTCACAAAAATGATATTCCAATCAATTCTTCAGAAGGATTTATTAGACAAATTATGGGGTGGAGAGAATTTATTAGGGGTATATACTGTGTCAAAGGAACTTTTGAAAGAACTAGGAACTACTGGGGGTTTACTAGAAAAATTCCTGCTTCATTTTATACTGGAAATACTGGTATTGAACCCATTGATGATTCTATAAAAAAAGTATTAAAAACTGGTTATTTACATCACATCGAAAGATTAATGGTTTTGGGAAACTTCATGATGTTGTGTGAGTTTGATCCAGATGAGGTATATAAATGGTTTATGGAATTATTTATTGATTCTTATGATTGGGTAATGGTTCCTAATGTCTATGGTATGAGTCAATTTGCTGACGGTGGTCTTATGTCTACAAAACCATACATAAGTAGTAGTAATTATATATATAAAATGAGTGATTATAAAAAAAATGAATGGGATAAGACTTGGGATGGGCTTTTCTGGAAATTTATGGATAAACATAGAGAATTTTTTATAAAAAACCCTAGACTTAGAATGCTCATAAATACATTTGATAAGATGGATCCGATAAAAAAAGAGACTCACTTAATTAATGGAGAGAAATTTATAAAAAAAATTACAAATGAATAAGAAAAGTCTAATTGAGATTGACAGAATAATTGAAATGGCTTGGGAGGATAGAACTCCTTTTGAAGCAATATTTGATCAGTTTGATATTAATGAAAAGGAACTAATAAGTTTAATGAGAAATAATCTCAGGAATAGTAGTTTTAAACTTTGGAGGAAAAGAGTTAGCGGAAGAAAAACTAAACACTCAAAATTAAGAGAAAATAGTGTTGACAGATTTAAATGTAAAATGCAAAGGAATATCTCAAACAATAAAATATCAAAAAGATAAATTTAAATTCTTTCAACATCTGCTCCTATAGACTTTAATCTCTCAACGATATTCTCATAACCGCGGTCTATTTGTTCAACATTCTGAATTATACTTTCACCTGAAGCAGATAGAGCAGCAATAAGAAGAGCTATACCAGCTCTAATATCAGGAGAAGTCATGTTTGTTGGTTTTAATGAAGAACTAAAATTATGACCAATAACAGAAGCTCTATGAGGATCACATAAAATTATTTTAGCCCCCATGTCAATTAACTTATCTACAAAAAACAATCTACTTTCAAACATTTTTTGATGAATTAGTGTACTTCCATTAGCTTGAGTAGCAACAACTAGTATAATAGAAATCAAATCTGGACTAAATCCAGGCCAAGGAGCATCAGAAACAGTTAGAATTGAACCATCTATGTAATTGGTTATAGAATATCCATTTTTATGAGCAGGAATAATAATATCGTCATTTTCTTTATTTAATGTGATTCCCAACTTTCTAAAAACCTCAGGTATCTGACCTAAATTTTTCCATGAAACATCTTTAATTCTTAGTTCACTTTGAGTCATTGCTGCTAATCCAATCCAACTTCCAATCTCTATCATATCAGGTAATATTTTATGATTAGCTCCACCTAACTTTTTAACACCTTCAATATTCAATAGATTTGATCCAATTCCAGATATGCTAGCTCCCATATTATTTAACAATAAACATAATTGTTGAATATATGGTTCACATGCAGCATTATAAATAGATGTGGTTCCATCAGCTAAAACAGCTGCCATAATTATATTTGCAGTTCCTGTTACGGATGCCTCATCTAGTAAGATACTAGTGCCTTTAAGAGAATTTTCAGATACGACTGAATATGTTCTATTGTTTGAATTATATTCAAGTTTTGCTCCTAGTTTTTCAAGATTATTAAAATGTGTGTCTAATCTTCTTCTGCCAATTTTATCTCCACCTGGCCTAGGTATAGAGGCAGATCCAAATCTAGAAAGAAGAGGCCCTACTAACATAATTGATCCCCTTAGTGATTTAGCATCCTTTAAAAAATCTCCATTATTGAGATATTCAAGGTTAATTTTTTTTGCATTGAAACAGAATTTACCCTTGTCTAACTTTTTTATTTTAACACCAAGATTTTCAAGAATTTCTATTAGTTTATTGACATCGATTATATCTGGAATATTAGAGATTGTAATATCACTTTCTGATAATAAAGTAGCACAGATTACCTGAAGAGCTTCATTTTTAGCACCTTGAGGTCTGATTTCACCAGACAATTTAATACCTCCTTTTACTCTAAGACTGGACATTAATATCTTCTTTTAGGCTTTTTTCTGTTTTTATTATTTGACTTATAATTGTTATTTGTCTTGTAATTATTATTTGTCTTAACCATATTTTTAAGAAATTCACTTGAATCTGTCAATGGAAGTTTAGATTCAGGAACTTTTAATGTTCCATTAGATAAATCTGCTAAGTGATTAAAAATCACTTTATCATCAACAGAATCCTTATTCCAATTTAAAAAACATTTCTTCATATGATTAGCTATATTGGCTATTAGCTTATCTTTTAATTCACCTTCATCCCACTCCATTGCTATATCAATCATTTTCTTGATATTATTTCCATAGAACCTGTATTTTGGAAAACTCTGAGGATAGTCTAGTTTATTAGGCTTTCTATTAACATAAATTTCTTTAGAGGGTTTTTCAAAAGGACTATCTGCATCTAGCTCAAAATTAGACATTATAAAGAGTTGAGCCCACAGCTTATGTTGAAAATCAGGAACATCTCTTAAGTGAGGATTAAGGTTTCCCATAACACCAATTATAGCTTTAGCCATTTTATTTCTTTCATCTTTATCTTTTAGAGCCACAGCCTGATCAATCATTTGATGAACGTGTCTTCCATATTCTGGAATTATTAACTTGGTTCTCTCTGTATTATATTCTAATGAATTCATATTGCGCAATTTAATAAATTAATTACCATTTAGAGACTTATTATATCATCTATAATACTAACCTCTTTATATACCTTAATAACATCAGCTGGAGACGATGCAAAGTGCTCAAATGTTACGCTAATAAATTTATTGGTTGAAGATGATTTAAAGGATGATTTTCCATTATAATTATTTAAAATTTTTTTTAATTGATTTATCTCATCACTACCATCCTTAACAATGAATTTATACATGTACATGCCAGGCCAATCTTGAGAATCTAACAACTGTTCTTCGAATCTTAAATAAAAATCTTCAGATTTAGTATTTTTATTTGACAAGGGAATTATTTTTGTAAAAACTTTCTACAAATATAACTAAACCTTTTTTGCAGAAATGGTACAAGAAAAAATAAATAAAAGAATTGTTTTAGCTGG
>JAQXBP010000032.1:0-4339 GCA_029252345.1 Flavobacteriaceae bacterium
CCTATTATAGAAGTTCTCCAATTAGTTAGGGATAATTCATTTAAGTTTACATCATCAGTTGAACTTGAATATAGAATACCTGATGGATCAAATAGAGTCAATGAAGTAATAAGATGTTATGAATATTGTAATCAAGCTCTTAATTCCTAATTTGAATGAGTAGAAAATTATTATGTGTTTTTCTCCTTTTTACTATAAACATTTTTGCGCAAAATCAGGGAAATTTATCTGGAAGAGTAATTGATAGTGAAACTGGTTTTGGATTAGAGGGTGCAACTATTCAAATTCAAAACTCAGATTTTTATACAATTACAGATCAAAATGGTAATTTTAAAATTGCTGATATACCCACTTCCAGTTTCAATGTTACAGCAAGTTTTATAGGATTTAAATCGCAAACTAAATTTAATGTAATTGTTAAATCAGCAGGAAATCAATCTTTGCAATATATCTTAAATCCTTCTTCTGAAATACTGGATGAAGTTATTGTTCTTGAATCACCTTTTAAAACATCTTTTGAAACTCCACTATCAACCCAAACATTTTCTGCTGTAGAAATTGAAACCTATCCTGGAGGCAATAATGATATTACAAAAGTTATTCAAAGTCTACCCGGTATTTCACCATCAATAGGTGGTTTTAGAAATGATATAATAATTCGTGGTGGAGGTCCAAATGAAACTGTATTCTACCTAGATGGGATTGAAATACCTAATATAAATCATTTTAGTACTCAAGGAAGTTCCGGAGGTCCAGTAGGATTAATAAATGTCGCATTTATAAAAGATGTGGCTCTTTCAGCTTCTTCATTTGGTGCAGAGTATGATAATGCGCTTTCTGGTGTTTTATCTTTTGAGCAAAAGGATGCAAATCTTGAAAGAATATCTGGAAATTTTAGAATTGGATCAAGTGAAGCAGGATTAACTTTTGAAGGCCCTTTAAAATTATTTAAAAATAAAGAAACATCATTTATTGTTTCAGTTAGGAGAAGTTATCTTCAATTTTTATTCAAGGCTATAGGGTTATCTTTTTTACCTGATTACTGGGATTATCAAATGAAAATAAAACATAAAATAGATGATTTCAATTATTTGAATTTTATTGGTATTGGTTCAGTTGATGAATTAACTGTAAACGAACCTGATGAATTTGATTTTGAAAATGAATCACAAATCGAGCAAATACCTATTATTAATCAGAGATCTAGAACTTTTGGTCTTTCTTGGAAAAGACTATATAAAAATAAAAACGGTTTTTTCAATCTGTCTATTAGTAACAATAGATTAGATAATAAATTTGAAAGATTTCAAAATAATTTATCGAAATCAAATCCTTCTTTTTCAAATATTTCAAATGAGGATGAGACTAAATTTAGATTTAACAGTAATCATAATACCAATAATTATAAATTTTCATTTGGTGGAAATTTTCAATTATCTAATTATATAAATACTAGTCAATATGATTTTTACAATATCAATTATAACTCTAAAATAGATTTTTTAAAATATGGGGTCTTTTTTAAATCATCTAAATCACTCATTAATGATAGACTAGGAATTTCTTTTGGAGTTAGATTAGATCAGGATAATTTTACTCTAAATAATAATATTTTTGAAAATATTTCTCCTAGAATAGCTCTTTCTTTAAAAATATCAGATGATAATAAATGGAAACTAAATTTCGCATCGGGTAGATATTTTAAGATTCCAACTTATACTTCACTTGGTTTTAAAGATAGTACGGGCATGTTTATCAATAAAAACTCTAAATACACTAGAAGTGATCATTATGTTGGTGGTTTAGAATTCAATTGGACAGAATCTTCAAGGTTTACCTTTGAGGCTTTTTATAAAAAATACAATAATTATCCAATCTCTTTTGTAGATGAAGTTTCTATAGCTAATAAAGGTGCGGGTTTTGAAGTTCTGGGGAATGAGAGAATATCATCAGAAGGAAAAGGAAAATCTTATGGATTAGAATTTCTTTATCAGCAAAAACTTAAAAACAATTTTTATGGTATTTTATCATACACTTTCTTTTACAGTAAATTCTCAGGTTTTGATAACATATATTTGCCATCAGTTTGGGATAATAGACACCTCTTTTCTTTTACTGGGGGTTATAAGCTAAAAAAGAATTGGGAAGTGAGTTCTAAAATTAGATTTACAGGAAAAACTCCTTATGCACCAGTTAATTTAAATTTAAGTAATCAGTCATATCCAGAAATAATTCTTGATTATTCTGAACTTGGAAATTATTTTTTAGATCAGTTTACTAAGTTAGATTTAAGAATTGATAAAAGGTGGAACTTTAAGTCAACATCTATGAATTTTTATATAGATATAGAAAATCTTTTAATGAGTGAAATACCTGTTCCTCCTGACTATGGGCTTCAAAGAGATGAAAATCAAAACATTCTAAATCCAAAGAACTTGGTAGAAATATTAAGTGAAAATCAAAGCTCACTAATTCCAAGTATTGGATTTGTTTTTGACTTTTAATTAAAAGGCGTTATGACCAGTGATATCATGGCCAAGAATTAATAAATGAATATCATGAGTACCTTCATAAGTTATTACAGATTCAAGATTCATCATATGTCTCATTATACTAAATTCTCCGGTAATTCCCATTCCACCTAAAACTTGTCTAGATTCTCTCGCAATATTCATTGCCATATCAACATTGTTTCTTTTAGCAAGAGAAATTTGAGCAGAAGTTGCCCTGTTTTCATTTTTTAGTTTACCCAGTTTCCATGATAATAATTGAGCTTTTGTAATCTCTGTTAACATTTCTGCTAATTTTTTTTGTTGAAGTTGTTTAGCGGCTATGGGTTTGCCAAACTGAACTCTTTCCAGTGAATACTTTAAAGCTGTGCTATAACAATCCATTGCTACTCCTATTGCCCCCCATGAAATACCATATCTAGCTGAATCTAAGCACATAAGAGGCGCACCAAGTCCTGATTTTCCAGGTAGAATATTTTTTTTAGGGATTCTAACATTATCAAAAATTAATTCTCCAGTAGAAGATGCTCGTAATGACCATTTATTATGTGTTTCAGGAGTTGAGAATCCTTTCATACCTCTCTCAACAATTACTCCATGTATTCTTTTGTTTTCATCTTTAGCCCAAACTACGGCGATATCAGCAAAAGGAGAATTAGAAATCCACATTTTAGATCCATTTAAAATTATATCATCCCCATCACTTTTGAAGTTTGTAATCATACCACTTGGGTTTGATCCATGATCAGGTTCTGTTAAACCAAAACATCCCATCATTTCTCCAGTTGCAAGTTTTGGAAGAAATTTTTCTTTTTGTTCTTCACTACCAAATTTCCAAATCGGAAACATGACTAATGAAGATTGAACAGATGCAGTTGATCTAATCCCACTATCTCCTCTTTCTATTTCTTGCATCATTATTCCATAGCTTATCTGGTCAAGACCAGCTCCGCCATATTTTTGTGGAATATATGGGCCAAATGCACCAACTTCACCAAGTTCTTTAATTAAGTGCTTAGGGAACTCTGCTTTTTGAGCATAGTCTTCAATAATAGGGCAAACTGATTTAGAAACCCATTGTCTTGTAGATTCTCTAATTAACTTGTGTTCTTCAGAAAGCAGGTCATCAATTTGATAGAAATCAGGTGAGGTAAAATTATCATTCATTATTTGGAACTTTGATTACAAAAATATGAATTAAATATTCAATTAAATAATTTCAATTAATCCATCAGGTATATCGATGTAAATAATTTTTTTCTTCTTATCGATTTTTTCAATTAAATCCTCATGAATTGGTATCATTATTTTCTTAGAATCAATTATAACCTCAAAAACTGGTTGAGGTAATTCAGTATTAATACTATCAATTATACCAATTTTATCTGATCCTTTACAAACTCTAAAACCAATAAGTTCGTCATGAAAAAAACTTTTATTATCAATAGGTTTATAGTTTTCTGACTCAATAAAAATATTTTTAAAAATTATATCATCGGCCTCTTCCTCAGAATTAACCTCAAAAAGTTTTAAAATCAAAAAAGTATTTGAAAATGATTTAATTTCTTCAATCATAAAAGGTATAAAACAATTATTTATATCAATAAATAGATATTTAATATCAGGAAGTTGATCAAAATTAAATGAAGACACACTTATCTTGATAAAACCCTTGTAACCATGTTTTGAAACTATAGTTCCAACTTTAACATGATTAGAATTCATATGTAAAATTGATTATTTATCTTCTTCAGCAGGAGCTTCATCAGCAGGAGCTTCTTCAGCAGGAGCTTCATCAGCAGGAGCTTCTTCAGCAGGAGCTTCATCAG
>JAQXBP010000033.1:0-11366 GCA_029252345.1 Flavobacteriaceae bacterium
ATTATTAGGATTTCTTTGAGAAAAACTAAGTGATGTAACGAATAACGCTACTAATATTAAAATTTTTGATTTCATTTTATTTGATTTAAAGTTAAGGTCTAATTTACGAATTATATTAAACTGTGAATATTAGACAATTATCTTCTTTTTTTAAGAAGAAATCGAAGAGCTAATACAATAAATATAGCTGTAAATATTATTCGAAAAAACTCTGTTTCATTCATAGTTATAAAAGTATGTAATATTAAATCAATTTAATTTCCAATTATTATTTGTAAATTAAGGTATGGAATCTTTAATTTTCTTTATTGGTTTTTTAGTATTTGTAATTATGATAGCTGGTATATTGATTTTATTATCTAAACAATCTTAATTTTTAAGTTTAGGGAGTAAATATTCTAAAATAAAAAAAGTTAAAGAACAAATTCCAACTGCAATTAAATATCCACTATCATCTTTCGTATCAATAAGATTGTCAAATATCATTGATGATAAAACAATTCCTGTAAAAAGTATACTGTAAAAAAATATTTTTTTTATAAACTTTGTATATAATTTCATTTCTAACATTTAAAGTTAAACTATATTGATAATAAATAATTTTTTTTGAATAAAGTTTCTCACATATTTTTATTTATTAATCTTGGCTTATATCTAATCAGCTGCAATAGTTTAGTAGTTAATAATACTTCGTTTTCAAGAATTGAAATTATTGGACCAGATGAAATTGATATCTCAAATCAAATTCAAGTTTATAGAGACTCTATTAATTATAAATTAGACAATGTAATAGGTTACTCTGACAACCTTTATACTAAAACTGATTTCAATAATATTAATTTCAACTCTTCACTTGGTAATCTTGTAGCAGATATTATCTTTATTCAATCAGATTCTGTTTTCAAAAAACAGGAAAATAAACAAATTGATTTCGTTTTACAAAATCATGGCGGTATACGTTCATCACTATTAGAAGGGGATATTAAACTAACTGATATATATAAAATACTTCCTTTTGAAAACGAAATAGTCATACTCGAGTTACCGGGAGAGACTGTTAAAGAAATGATATCATTTTTAAATCAAGAGAAGAATCCACATCCATTTTCAGGAATGTCTATTAAGAAAAACAAAAATTTAATTCAAAATAGAATAATTGATTATAATAAAAAATATTATTTAGCTACAAACGATTATTTATTAAATGGAGGAGATAATATGTTTTTTCTTAGTAAAAATACTAAAGTTTATAGGCTGGGTTATTCACTAAGAGATGCATTTATTGATTATACAAAAACAAATGTAAAATTAACATCAAAAATTGATGATAGATTTTTAAAAAATGAATAGAAGAAAATTTATTTATAACTCTAGTTTAGCATCATTATCTGTAATGGGTCTAAACTCATGTAACCATACAAATAAGGATGTTAAGCTAACTATTCTTCATACTAATGATGTTCATAGTCAGATAGATCCGTTTCCTATTAATCATAATAAATATCCTGATAGAGGTGGGTTTGCACGAAGAGCAAATATTTTTAAAGGCCTAATGAAAATTAATCCTAATACTTTGATTTTTGATGCAGGTGATATATTTCAAGGTACTCCATACTTCAATTTCTTTAAAGGTGATCTAGAGCTTAATTTGATGAAAAAAATGGGCTATAATGCTGCTACAATTGGTAATCATGAATTTGATGCTGGGCTTAATTCTCTTAAAAAAAATATATTAAATAATGATTTTCAATTTATTTCATCTAATTACAATTTTGACAATACTGAACTAGAAGGACTTGTAAGTAAATACAAGGTTTACAACAGACAAGGAATTAAAATTGGTGTATTTGGTTTAGGGATTGAACTAAATGGTCTTGTAAATTCTTCACTTTATAGAGAGACAAAATATTATGATCCTGTTGAAATAGCCAAAGAAATGACAAGGAAACTTAAAGAAGAAAAAAAATGTGATTTGATTATTTGTATTTCACATCTTGGACATACTTATCAAAATGATAAGATTAGTGATTTAAAGCTTGGAAAATTAACATCTGACATTGATTTAATAATCGGTGGACACACACATACATTATTAAAAAAACCTGAGATTATAAAAAATTCCAAAAATGAGGATGTTATAATAAATCAAGTAGGATCTAATGGTGTTTTTGTTGGTAAAATTGATTTTAATTTCTCAAATTTAAATAAAATATCATCTAATTCAATAGTTGAAGTTTAATTCTTAACTAACTATTAATCAATTACTTATTATCTATAAATTATAATTGTAGTTGGAGTATATAAGCCAAATGATAGAAACGAAAAAATAGTGTCTAATGTTGAATGTTTAATAACCAATTTATAATTTTTTTCATCCCCTAACTCATCAATTGAAGGAGTTTTATCTGAAATTAATCCTCCTAAAAAGTTTTGTTGTTTGAGAATTTTAGAATAACCCTGTTTAGGTCCATCTCCATATGTAAAAGTGTGAACACTACATGATGATATAAAAAGGGAAATTAAAATAACAAAAAGTAATTTTCTCATAGTTGATTTTGTAAATTTATTAAAAATATAAGTATTTTAGAATACTATGGATTCATCTATATCTTGGAATTGTAAACACACCTGGAAAAAAGCAAGAACAAACACTATGTGGTGTTTAATTGGTTGTTCAATAGGAGATTTTGGAACAATACTGTATTTTCAAAATATAGATCACTCTTGGTTAACATCTAGCGTAATGGCTCTTGCTATATTTAATGGTCTTTTAACCTCAATAATTCTTGAAACATTGATATTGATTAAACAAATGAGTTTTACAAAAGCTTTAAAAACTGCATTAGGAATGAGCTTTATTTCTATGATATCGATGGAACTAGCTATGAATTTGACAGATATTGTATTAACTGGTGGTGCTATTATTACATGGTGGGCAGTTCCCATTATGTTGTTTGTAGGTTTCATGACTCCCCTACCATATAATTACTGGAGACTTAAAAAATATAATGTAAGCTGTCATTAACCAAAAACTATGAAGTTTGTAAGACCCTTTTTAATTTTAGTATTTATAATGATGCTGTTTAGTATTTTTTTAAGTCTATTTTAATGACAGAAGAACACTTTTTTCAATGCCCACACTGTTGGGAAGAAATTTCAATGATAATTGATAAATCAATTTATAATGACTCATATATAGAAGATTGTGAAGTATGCTGTAATCCTATTGAAATTTCCTACGCATCAAACGGAAATGATATAATAAGTTTTTCATCTAATTCAATAGAACAGTAGTTTAAAATTTTTAATTTTAATAAAGATGATAACTAAAGAAGAAATAATTAAAGCTCAAAATGAATGGTCAAATGGAATCATTAAAATGGGTGAAATCTCAAATAATAGAGAAAAACTAGAATCATTTGTTAGTGATTTCTTAGACATCACCTATAACTTCCAAGAAAAGGTATTATTTAAACCAACCAAAGCAAGAATTGAACAGTTTAGGAACGATAAAGATTCTGCGACTTCTTATTTTATTGGTGGAGATAATAAGAAATGCAAAGAAGATAATGGATTTGCATTGTCAAGGTGGTTAAAGATTACATTTAATAATTCTGATATTATTTTAAAAGAAAATCAAGGTCTAGCTATGGGTAATTATACTTTTGAAAATAATGAGTCTAGAATTAAAGTTGAATATTCATTTGGGTATATAAAGATTAACAATTTGATTAAGATTATTCTTCACCACTCATCAATACCCTACCAATCTTGAATTTATCCAGGATTATATCAGGTACTATGAACTGGGGTTCCTGGGGGGTTAATCATTCTTCAGAAATGATGAGTAAACTAATAAAGGATGCAATTAGCAGTGGTATAAATTCATTTGATCATGCTGATATATATGGTGGTTATACTACTGAGGAAAGTTTTGGTGAAGCATTTTTAAAGACTGGCATAAAAAGAGAAGATGTCTTCTTTATATCTAAATGTGGAATCATGTATCCGTCAGATAAACTTCCTGTTAAAGTTAAACACTATGATTACTCTGCTAAGCACATAAATCAATCAGTAATAAATTCATTAAAATATTTAAAAACTGATTATTTAGACACTCTTCTTCTTCACAGGCCAAGTCCTTTGATGGATATAAATGAACTTAGTGACACAATTAACACTCTAATACATTCAGGCAAAATTAAAAGCTTTGGAGTTTCTAATTTCACTGTATTACAAATGGATATGCTAAAAGATTTAAAAATATCATATAATCAGATTAATTTTTCATTAACTCAATTAGATTATATGTATGATGGAACCCTAGAATACATGCAGGCGAACAATATAATCCCAATGGCATACAGTCCGTTAGGAGATTATTATAAAAACAATAATCCAAAAATTAAAAAGGTTTTTGACTTATTTACAAAAAAGTATAATTGCAGTGATGATCAACTACTTCTTGCATGGATTTTAAAGCATCCATCTAACATTTATCCTGTAATTGGAACAACTAAAGCTGAAAGAATAAAGAATTCAATAGAGTCATTTAATATTAATTTAGAAACAATTGATTGGTTTGAAATGTTAGAAGCAAGTGTTGGTAAGAGAGTGGCTTAAAAATTGTTTATTTGTCCGTCCATCCAGTTTAATCTCTGATTAATCCAATCTTTTAAAAAATTTATTTCAGACTCATGAGTAGCACCAACAAAATAATTAGGCCATACATACTGACCTAAAATAGTCCACCTATAGAAATTTTGATTAATTACTTTGTTTGAATTTAAATATTCCAAATATGAGTCAATTCTATTGGTAATAGTAGAGTCACTTAATTTATTTAATCTTAAGGCCTGCCACCTGTCTTTCAATTTATTTTTAAAATCAGGGCTCTCCATTAACCTTTTCCACCAAAACGGCACTTGCCATATATCAGATGGGCAAATTGAATTGAAATTATATATCCAACCTTGAGGGTTCATTCCATCGCAATAATCAACATTTCCAAATGCTAAATTAAAATCCCATATAGGTCCCATTTTTAATTTACCACCGGTGTCTCGATTCATATATGTACTTAGTCTAAATCCATCTGGATTCTTTGTTATCTCATTCATTATAAAAAAGTCAATAAATGAATCAACATTAATAACTTTTTCAAATCCATCAACTGGGTCATCAAAATTATCTGAGGCTAAAATTGTTTCAAATTCGTTTATTATAGAATAAATAAATTCCTTTTGATCATCTGTTATATTTTTTGGTTTTGGATAATCATAAATAAAATAAATTTCAGAATCAGTAGATTGATTTCCATTTGTATCAAAACTTGATCTAAAAGAGAATGAATCATCATAACAAGTACTACAAGATTCTCCATCACCAGTTGGTTTATCAATTTTAATTATATATCCGGCATCAATTGACTCAGAATTATTTTTAGATATATCAACTCTGTTTGAGTCTCTTTTGATTTTTTCCATTAAAATATACAGACCCTTTAAATCGCCATTTATAAATAAATTATAAAATTTTGTATTGCTAGCCTTAAATCCAATATCATTAGATAAATCAAAAGTTAATTTGTTTCTTAACAGAGATTTATCAGAATATGGCCCATATAAAATCCAGTCTTCTTCTTCTGAAAAACCACCTATACTTACATCTAAATCATCAGAATAATCTTCAGTTTTAGTTTCAAATCCATAGGACTTTTTTGGAAACATTTGCGAAGAACTTCCTCGTATTTCAATACCTATATTATATTTTGTTTCAATTTCATCTTCTAAAACAGATAACTCCGCATCAATTTTTGGATCATCAACAATCTCTTGATTATCTATTGTATTAATATTCATGGACGGGAAATTAATTTCATCATCTGCGTCATCATAAAAAGTGATAACTCCATTTTCAAGATTATTTAAATCTAAGGGTTCAGGTCCTTGACATCCAATCATAAAAAAGATAATGACTAGTAAATAAGTGTATTTAAGATTCTGGCGTAAAGAGTTCAAGGTAGGTTTCATGAATAAAATTTGCAAGTTGAAAATCTAGGTTTGATATACCACTAACATCATGTGTTGTAAGATTAAACTCAATTTTCTTATAATCAATAATTATTTTTGGATGATGATTAATTTGTTCTGATTTATCAGATATTAAGTTTGCAAAGCTCATAACTTGCATAAATGAGTTCAAATTATATGAAGTTTTTAATTGATTATTATCAATACTCCAACCATCTAAAGTTTTTAAACTAGTTTCTATTTCTTTGATTGAGAGCTTATTCAATTTAATTTGAATTAATGTATTTCCAAATATAATATATTGGAATCATAATTACTCCAAATATGATTAGATAAAAAAGAAAATATGCTATTAAAATAAGAACAGAACAAACAAGAATAATTCTAATAAAAATTGAAAATAGTGGGTAGGACATTAAATCATAATATATATTTAAAATTTTATTTTTAACTCTTCCCATATACTAAATTAAGATTTTATGAATAATAATATTTTTCCTCAATTGATTTCCATAAAAGTAAGGATGCTACACTTTTATATGGAGACCATTTGTTTACTAGAGATTCTACAGTTTTTTTATTCTTAATATCGATTTTATAATTTACTTTTAAACTATTCATTAAAGCTAGGTCTCCTGGAGAAAAAATATCAATTCTCATTAATACAAATATCAAAAACATTTGAGCAGACCAAAGGCCTATACCTTTTATAGATATTAATTCGGTTATCACATCTTTATTTGATGCTGAGATAAAATCATATTTTGATTCTTGAAAATAAATGTAAACGTTTTGAATATATTCTGCTTTTCTATATGATATACCTATTGACTGTAGCTTTTCTAATTTCAATTCTAAGATCTCATTATTTGATAGATTATTAATCAAATCTGAAAATCGTTTCTTAATTGTTATTGCAGCCTTAAAGCTGACTTGTTGTTCTATTATAAGATCTGCTAGAGCTTTAGCATAATTATCGTTATATCTCTCTGAAATATCAATTACATCTGAAAATTTAATTATAAAGTGGTTTAAGCAATCATCTTTAGATAGATAATTATATGCTTTTTTTAACGTTTCAGGGTTTAGTTCCATTTGCAAAAAATAACGATATTTGCTGTATGAAAAAAATAATTCTAACATTATCACTTCTTGTACTTTCTTGTAATCAAGATTCAAAAGAAAAACTAGTAGTATATCAATCTCCAACATGTGGATGTTGCTCTGGATGGGTAGCTAACATGGAACAGAACGGCTTAAATGTTGAGGCAATCAAAACTAATGATATGTACTCTACTAAAGTTAAAGCTGGAATCGATGTAACACTTCAATCATGTCACACAGGTTTTATTGAAGGATATTTTGTTGAAGGACATGTTCCTTATGATGCAATTACAAAACTTTTAAATGAAAGACCTGATATTAAAGGTATTACTGTTCCAGGTATGCCAGCTGGATCAAACGTTCCAGGTATGGAAACTATTAATGAAAAAGCTAATTTTGATGTTTTAGCAGTTAATGCTGATGGCTCTACTTTTGTATGGAAACATTACGAATAAAATGAAATACATCTATTTGATGTTAATCACATTGTCTATATTTTCTTGTGATAAGGAAAAGTGTTATACCATTGAAGGAAAAAAAATTATCGATGGAGAGTATTATTTCTTACTAGACAACAATAATTTATACAATGAATCAAGAAGTAATAACGCAGATGCATCTACGGGTATTCCTGATCCTTACGGAACCGGTAAGGTTGATAAAGAAACATATGATTCAGTGAGTATTGGTGATAAATATTGTAACTAAAAAAACCTGCCTAAAAAACCGTAAAAGGCAGGTTTTGATAAAAACAGATACTACTTAAGTAATTAATTTAAAAATGGTTACGTTTATTGTTATAAATTTACTTTGAACAATCATTAACAATAAGTTTGTTTACTTTTTTTTTCTCATTTTTGTATTATCAGAAAAAAAACTTGTGATTTATTATGAATTTTATATCTAGAATTAAAAAAAATATGAATTTCAAAATCTGGAGCTTTCTAAGGGTTAATTTTTATATCTTAATTTTATCTCTAATATTCTCATGTAATTCAGAAGTGAACATAAATAGCATTAATAAAAATCAACTTAATAAAGAAACTAGTCTTTATTTAAAGCAACACTCTGAAAATCCAATAAATTGGCAAAGATGGTCTAATTCAATATTTGATGTTTCACAGGAACTAGATAAACTTCTTGTTATAAGTATAGGATATTCAAGTTGTCATTGGTGTCATGTTATGGAAGAAGAAACTTTCACCAATGATTCAATAGCAAAAGTTATGAATGATAATTTCATAAATATTAAAGTTGACAGAGAAGAAAACCCTGATGTAGACCAAGCATATATGACTGCTTCCCAATTAATGACTGGAATGGGCGGTTGGCCATTAAACGTAATAACTCTTCCTGATGGTAGTCCAATATATGCCGGAACATATCATTCAACATCTCAATGGAATGACATCCTTAAAAGAATAATTAGGCTTAAAAAGGATAATTATGATGGTCTTAAAGAAATTGCGGAAAATGTAAAGAATGGTGTTACAGATGTTAATACCATCCAAAAACAAGAAAAACTAAGTGAATTTAATAGTGATTTTCTTAAAACAAATATTGAAAGTTGGAAAGAAAAGTGGGATTCAGATTATGGAGGGGATCTTGCGCAACAAAAATTTGTCTCTCCCTCTAAATATCTTTTTCTTTTAAACTATGGTAGAGTATATAATGATGAAAAAGTTTTAAGTCATGTTAAAAACACTCTTGATATAATTGCTTCTAGTGGTTTAAATGATTTCATAGAAGGAGGATTTTACAGGTATACTGTAGATAATGAGTGGAAAATACCTCACTTTGAGAAAATGCTGTATGATCAAGCACAAATGATCAGTCTTTTCTCCATGGCTTATAAGGTATATGGAGATGAAACATATAGAGATGTAGTTGACAAAACCACTACATTTCTAAATTTAAAAATGTCCGCAAGTAATGGTCTATATTATGCAGCTATGGATGCAGATTCAGATGGAGAAGAAGGAAAGTATTATTCATATACAAAAGATGAGTTAGAAGTAATTTCAGAAAATACAGATTTTAGTGTTTTTAAAAGCTACTATAATATTAATCTTTCATATCCATGGGAAAATAATAAATTTTTATTACTCCCAATTAAATTTAATAATGAAGAAAAATGGATAGCTGAAAATAATATTTCTAAAACTGAAATTTCAAATCTAAAGAGTATTTGGGAGTCTAATATTCTAAAAATTAAAGAGAAAAGGACTAAACCAAGGATTGATGATAAGATTATTATTTCTTGGAATTCACTAGCTATTACTGGTTTAATAGATGCTTATGAAGCATTTAAAGACAAAGATTACTTAGATCAAGCAGAGTCTATGTTCAAAGAATTAAAAAGTAATTCATTTAGAAAAAACAAGTTGATTCATACATATAAAGAAGATCAATTTCAGGAAGGAGTTCTTGAAGATTATGCATACCTAGCAAAAGCTTCAATGAAACTTTTCCAAGCAACCGGAAAAGAATCTTATTTTGAGTTTTCAAAAAAAATAACGGATGATGCTTTGATATTTTTTAATGATGAACAATCTGATCTTCTTAAATACAGCAACAACAATGAGTTATTTACAAAAGTAATTTCGATTGATGACGGTGTTACCCCTTCTCCTAACTCAATTATAGCTGAGCAGCTTTTTAATATTGGACATATAATTTTTGATGATGAATATCTCGATTTATCTGACAAAATGGTTTCTTCAGTTCAAAAAATTATAGATGGAAACATTAACTCTTATTCAGTTTGGGGTAACAATATTCTTAATAGAGTTGAATCGTTTTATGAAATTGCAATTATTGGACCTAATGCTAAAAAAATAACTGAAGATATAACTGAATATTTTACTCCTAACACAATTGTAGTTCAGTCAGAAATTGAGAGTGAAATACCTCTTTTTATTGATAGATTTTTTGATGATGAAACCTATATTTATGTTTGTCAAAACAAAACATGTCAAAGACCTGAAACAAATATTAATCTAGCACTAGAACAAGTTCCATATATAAACTAATCATGAAAAAATTACATAATATTTCAATCTTAATAATTATTTTATCAATTTTTACATTAAGCTGTTCTAATACTGATAAATCCGGGGAATGCTCTAGTTTTCTTGAATGCCTCGATGGAACTTATTGGACAACTAACAATAATGAATCTATATGGACATTTAATGATGATGAAAATGGCGCCTATCTTGAACTATATATATCTGGAAACAATTGCTATACATATGAAAATAATTTTATTGTAAATGCAGAGTTTAAGTACCAGACAAAGATTAACTTATCAGAAGATTTCAACGGTTCTAACTGGTTTTACAGTATAGTCAATGACAGTATTATTGAAAAAATGAAGTCTACTGGAGGAACCACTACTTACTTCTATAAAACTGAAAAATCATATTTAGATAAAATATTAGAGCTTGATGAATGTGACTACTAAAGTTTTATAAATATCTTCTTTTTAAATAAATAAGAAGCAGGTACATATATTATTAATACATATATAACTGCATATAGAAGTGATGCTATTTTGGGATATATGCCAATATTAATTAGAGAATCAACAAAAATTGTATTTAATTCAATGCCTAGAATAAAATCACTGTAAAATATTGAGCCTAAAATACCAGCTAAAACATAAGTAAAAATTGAATTTGTTCCAAAAACCTGTGACATTTTAAATTTCTTAAATCCATTTACATCAATCAAATAAGTAAATGCAGCAGTTAACATAAACGACATACCTGCCATAAGAAATGTATAGGATGTACTCCAAAGATTTTTATTTACTGGAAAAGACCAACTAAAGAAGTCCCCAACAAAAACTAGAATCAAACCGATATAAAATAACTTTAGTAGTTTATCCTTTATATCCTTATTACTGACTAGAATAGAACCTGCAATTAAGCCAAAAACACCTGTAATTATAGATGGTATTGTCGTAAGAATTCCTTCAGGATCCCATGTTCCTTGCCACATTACTCCAGGCAAGTAATTATTGTCTATGTAATGAGCTAAATTTAATTCAGGAACACTCAAGTCTGGTAGACCAATACCCGGGACGGGAATATAAATCATAACAAACCAATAAGCTATTAGTGTTATAAAAGATATGTACATGAAGTATTTTTTGTTTATAAAAAGATATATTATACCACAAAACAAGAAAACAAATGAAATTCTCTGTAGAACACCAGTCCATCT
>JAQXBP010000034.1:0-7284 GCA_029252345.1 Flavobacteriaceae bacterium
GATTTAGTATTTTTATTTGACAAGGGAATTATTTTTGTAAAAACTTTCTACAAATATAACTAAACCTTTTTTGCAGAAATGGTACAAGAAAAAATAAATAAAAGAATTGTTTTAGCTGGAGGACCTAGCACTGGAAAGACTAGTGTGATAAATGAACTTATCAAGCTACAATTTCACTGTTTTCAAGAAGCTGCTAGAGAAATATTTACTGAGTATCAAAAAAGAGGATCTGATTTTAAATCAGATCCATATAAGATAAGTAAGGAGATTTATAAAAGAAGGCATCATGACTATTACCTAGCCGATAGTTTAAATTGTAAAGAAAATATTGTTTTCTATGATAGAGGGGTTCATGAAATTACAGCTTATTTGAGATCTATTAATAAGTCGTCAAGTTATTGGGATAATTTACCGACTAAATATAAATATGATCTAATATTTATATTTCAACCCTGGAAAGAGATATATAAAAAAGATAAAGAAAGGATAGAAGAATTTAGTGATGCAAAAAAAATTAGCCCTTTTATAAATGAAATATACATAGAATCCGGTATTAAAATTATTGAAGTTCCCATTATCAGTATAAGAGAAAGAGTTAAATTTATTTTAGAAAACTCATGAAAAAAAAATTTAAAATATTATTTTTTGGAACACCTGATTTTGCAGTAACTTCCTTAGATGCTATTTATTCTAATTTTGATATTCATTCTGTAATTACTACTCCAGACAGAAAATCTGGTAGGGGTCAAAAACTAAATGAAAGTAAAGTGAAAAAATATGCAAAAAAGCATAATATTAATATTCTTCAACCAACTAGTTTAAAAGATGAAGAGTTCATTACTAAAATTAAAAATTTAGAACCAGATTTAATAGTTGTTGTAGCTTTTAGAAAAATACCTAAAGAAATATTCACAATACCTAAATACGGGACAATTAACCTTCATGCCTCACTTCTCCCAAATTACAGGGGAGCTGCTCCAATAAACTGGTGTTTGATAAATAATGAAACTAAAACTGGAGTAACTACTTTTTTTATTAATGAAAAAATTGATCAGGGTGACATTCTTCTTCAAGATGAGATAATTATAAGTAAAGAAGATGACTTTGGATTATTATATAATAAATTATCTAAAGTTGGCGCAGACCTTATTGTTAAGACAATAAAAGGTATTTTTAATAATAATTTATACCCCATTAAGCAAGATTTAGATACTAAAATAAAGTTAGCACCTAAATTAAATTCAGAAAATACAAGAATTGACTGGAATAAACCTATTAATAAAATAATTGGTCAAATAAGGGGTCTTTCTCCTAAACCTGGTGCGTGGACAATGATTAAAAATGGTCAAGATGAAATTAGAATGAAAGTTTTAAAGGCTGAAGAAAAAAAAATTGAATCTTCAAAAGATAAAATAACTGGAAAAATTATCATTAAAAATGGAGAATTCCTCATTTATAACTCCTACGGAATCGCTAATTGCCTTATAATTCAAATGGAAAATAAACGAGAAATGAGTGCCAAAGAATTGATAAACGGGCTAAAATTTGATGAAAATTCCCATGTTTACTAGGAAAAACAGTTACATTATCAACAAAAAGACCCTATTTATTAACAATAATGGACTTTTAGACCTTTAAATCGCGGGACTTACATAATAACATATATTTTTGTTTAAACATTAAAATTAAGTGATATGAACAAATCAGAATTAATTGATGCAATGGCAGCTAACGCTGGCATATCTAAAGCATCAGCGAAAATGGCTCTAGAATCATTTCTAGGGAGTGTTAGTTCAACTTTAAAAGGAGGTGGTAGAGTATCACTAGTTGGATTCGGATCTTGGTCAGTTTCTCAGAGAGCTGCAAGAGATGGAAGAAATCCTCAAACTGGTGCTACTATTAAAATACCTGCTAAAAAAGTTGTAAAATTTAAAGCTGGAGCTGAACTTTCAAGTACAGTAAACAACTAAGTTTTAAATTCATTTAAAAATGTCTTAAAAGAGCTTCCTAACAGAAGCTCTTTTTTTTGCCATGAAAGGAAAAATTCTAATATCTTCTCCAAATCTTTTAAGTGATATGATTTTCTATAAGTCAATAATTTTAATTATTGATAAAACAGAAGACGGCTTAACAGGTTTAATTCTTAATAGACATTCTGATCTTTTCATAACTAAGGATATTAAATCCACAAAAAAAGTTAAGATAGATCTCTATTATGGTGGACCAGTATCTAATAATCATTTCTATTTATTAAAAAGTGAAAATGATCATTTAGAAAGTATTAAAATTGATGAAAACCTCTACTGGGGTAATAATATTGAATATATTTTTGATCAAATTGAAGATGGATTGATTGACGAACAAGATGTGATTCTTTTTCAAGGTTATTCTGGTTGGGAAAAAGGTCAATTAGATGATGAAATAGAGAATAATAGTTGGATAGTCTTAAATAACCAACTCGAGAATGTCTTTAACTATAAACAGAAAAATAGTTGGAATAAAATAATTAAAAATTTAGGAAAAAAATATAGGATATGGTCAAACTCACCAGATGATATAACCTTAAATTAGGAAGAGCCTAAAACTTTTTTAAGATCCGCAATTAGACTATTCCATAATAGCTTTGCTTCTTCTAATTCATCTTCATCAGAAAAGTCAGTAACTATAAGAGAAACATCTTTTGTAATTTCATCCAATTGAATTTTAAACTCAAAGAAACAATCTTCTTCATCCGGCTCACCGTTTACCCATTGGAATCTGATTTTTTCATTTGTTTTTTTTGATAATACTCTTGCATACTCCTCTGAATCATCCCAGAAAAAAGTATATTTTTCACCTCTATAATTTACATCATCAGAAAACCATTCGGATAGGCCTGAAGGGGTTGAAAGATATTGATATAATAGTTGCGGAGATGATTGAAAATCATATTCAATTACAAATTCTTTTTTCTTACTCATATTGTTTCCAATATATTAAAAAAAGTTAGTATTAACATCAATAAACGGATTTTTAGCAATACTTTCTTGAGATTTGTTTTATATATTTGCAATTCTTATTTTGGCGAGGTAGCTCAGTTGGTGAGAGCGTCGGATTCATAACCCGGAGGTCGAGAGTTCAAATCTCTCTCTCGCTACAAAAAATTGATAAAAATGAAAAGGTTTATATTAACATCATTATTTACAACTCTGTTCATTGCTTCATGTTCTAAAGGTGATGACCCTATAGAAGAAGTTATTGTCGAAGAATTTGTTCAAATTTATAGTTGTGTAAGTTATGATAATCTTCTAGATCCAAAAAACACTAATCAAGATGATCTAATGCAATATTGGACAAAGTTTGTTGACGATGTTAAATGTTCAAGAGGTGGTCCAGATTACTCTGAGAGAAATCCTTCATTAAATATCTTTTTTGAATATAGATCTGCTGCTCAAATTGCAGCTGGTGTATCTCCTGATCACATTGCATATTCTACATTTTCTGGTTATTGTAATGACAGTAGAGTTAATGTTGGAGTTTTATATAATGAATGGACAGAAAAAAACTTATTACAAAGACTTTGGATCATGTATCATGAGTTTGGTCATGATGTTTATAAGTATGAGCATAGTAGTAGTCCTGCGGACATAATGTATCCATCTAGTTCTAGAAGCGACATTGACTTAAATGACTTTATTGAAGCTAAAGATAGAATGTTAAAAAGGTCATTTACAGGCATTAAGTATATTTCATGTCCAGGAGAATAATATTACTCTTTTTATTACTAGCTATATCATGTACTAAAAACTCATTAGTGTATGAAGAAGTTCCTGAAGAAATTCTTTTTAGTTGTATAGATTATGATAGAGTAACTGATCCAAACTTTGATTCAGATGATTTATATGCCTTTTGGGACATATTTGTTGCTGACGCAAAATGCTCAATGAGAAGTAACCCTGATTATGATAAACTAAATACTTTAGTAGATATTTATTATGAATATGAATCTGCTGCACTTACTGCATCAGGTGAAGTCCTTGATTATGGAGCTTATGCTGCAAGTTCATGTAATGATGAAATTGTTAGAGTGGGAATAGCGTTTAGGTATTGGAATGATATTAATATCTGGCAAAAACTAGGTTTAATGTATCATGAATTTGGTCATGATGTTCTTCGTTATGCTCACAGTACTAATCCAGATGATGTAATGCACCCTTATTCTCCTTTTGCAAATACATATAATGGGTTTATAGAATCTAAAAATAGATTTTTTGATAAAAAATTTGAAGGGATTAATTATATTGATTGTAGTTGGTATAACTAAAATCAAGCACTCTTTTTATTAATCTTTATAACCCATGTGATGTTCTACAAGTGGGTTCATTATTCTAAACCACAAAGGTGGTAAAAATGAAATTAAAATTGAAGTAGGATAACCATATGGAAGCTGAGGACTGTCTTCTATAGATTCTAACACCTGATATTTTTTTGATGAAATAAAATGATGATCGCTATGCCTTGTAAGCTCATAAAGTGTAATTCTCCCAATAGTATGATTTGAATTCCATGAATGGTGAGGTTTAACTCTTTCATATTTCCCATTTGATTTAATTTTTCTTAACAAACCATAATGCTCTACATAATTAATAGTCTCTAGAAATAGAAATGAACCAATAGACATTAGTAAGGAGTACAAAGTAATAATTAGGCCATAGTTAAGGTATATAAAAATTAGAAATGCAATTTGAAATAAAGTATAGAATATCATATCATTTCTAAGAGAAAAAAAACTTAGTTTAGAAACTTTTAAGAGTTTTAACTGGATTCTCCAGGCACTTAAATATGTCTTAGTCACAGAACTAATCCAAAAACTATATAAGTTTTGCTTATATTTTGCAGTAGCTGGATCATCAGGTGTAGCAACATTTATATGGTGACCATAATTATGCTCAATAAAAAAATGCATATACTGACAAGGGAGGTAGAGCAACTTAGAGCAAGTTCTGCTGAATAAAGATTTCCTATGACCTAGCTCATGTCCTACATTAATTCCGTTTGTGGCCATTACTATACTAGTTGATAAAATTATACCTATAATTTCAGAAGCCGAATCTGTGTAAAGTAAAGTGTCTAGAGAAACAAAAAATATTCCAAAAACTATAGGGATATTTAAATAAAGTAAAAAATCAAAGAATGGATCTAGATTTCTACTTTTCTTTTCATCATCTGAATACTCATTTATATATTCCTTTGTATTTGATTCTAATATCGGAATAAAAATAAAAGTATAAACTACAGTTAAATATACAAGAGGACCACCAATTAAAATACCTATAAATGCAGTTAATGCTATAGAGTAAGACATTAGATATTTTAGATCTTTAATCATTGGTTGTTTAACTTAATCAAATTTAACGCTGAACCATTTCTATACCATTCAATTTGCTGAGAATTAAAAGTATGATTTAATTTAATCAATTCTTTTGAATTATCTGAATGAATAATTTCAAGAGACAACATCTTACCAGGTGTAAAAGATTTTAAATCAATAAAATTAAATGTATCATCTTCATTTATTTTATTGTAATCATCTTCTTGTTCAAATGTCAAAGCTAACATGCCTTGCTTCTTAAGGTTTGTCTCATGAATTCTGGCAAATGATTTAACAATAACTGCCTTAATACCTAAATGTCTCGGCTCCATTGCAGCATGTTCTCTTGAAGATCCTTCACCATAGTTATGATCTCCCACAACTATTGTGTCAATTTGATTTTTTTTGTAAAATCGTTGAGTTTCTGGAACTGGTCCATACTCTCCTGTTATAAGATTCTTTACTTTATTGGTCTCCATATTATAATGGTTAACCGCTCCTATTAAACAGTTATCAGAAATATTATCTAAATGTCCTCTAAATCGCAACCAAGGTCCTGCCATTGAAATATGATCTGTAGTACATTTTCCATGAGCTTTAATTAAAAGTTTTGCATTATTAATATTCTCACCATTCCAAGGACTAAAAGGTTCAAGAACTTGAAGTCTTTTTGATTCTGGATTGATATTTATTTCAATATCAGAACCATCAAGGGGTGGTTCAACATAACCATTATCTTCAAAGGCAAAACCATTTGAAGGTAATTCATCTCCTACTGGAGGATCAAGAAAAACTTGCTGACCATCTTCTGAGGTTAACTTATCTGTAAGAGGATTAAAATCAAGATTACCAGAAAGAGCAACAGCCATTACCATTTCAGGTGAAGTTACAAAAGCATGAGTATTTGGATTTCCATCAGCTCTCTTGGCAAAGTTTCTGTTGAATGAGTGAATTATAGAATTTTTTTCAGTATTATCTTCACCTTCTCTACTCCACTGCCCTATACATGGACCACATGCATTAGTGAATATCTTTGACTCTAAATTCTCAAATACTTCAATTATACCATCTCTTTCAGCTGTATATCTAACTTGTTCTGAACCAGGATTAATTCCTAACTGAGATTTTATTTTAATATTTTTCTCAAGAGCTTGTTTAGCAATTGAAGCTGCTCTTGATAAGTCTTCATAAGAGGAGTTTGTACATGAACCTATAAGGCCCCATTTTATTTCAGTTGGCCAACCTTCAGTTTTAGCTTTATCTTTCATCTTATTAACTGGTGTAGCTAGATCAGGAGTGAAAGGACCATTGATGTGAGGTGTAAGTGTATTCAAATCAATTTCAATTATTTCATCAAAATATTTATCAGGATTATCATAAACATCTTGGTCAGCCTTCAGATCATTCTTGACAGAAGAAGCAGCGTCTACTATATCCTTTCTATCAGTTGAGCTTAAATACCTTTCCATTGACTCATCATAAGCAAAAATTGAAGTTGTAGCACCTACTTCTGCACCCATGTTACAAATAGTACCTTTTCCTGTACAAGAAAGTGACTCAGCACCATCACCAAAATATTCTAAAATATGTCCAGTTCCACCTTTAACAGTAAGAATTCCTGCTACTTTTAGAATAACATCCTTTGCTGAAGTCCAACCGTTTAACTTGCCAGTCAGCTTAATCCCAATTAACTTTGGAAATTTTAATTCCCATGGCATTCCTGCCATTACATCAACAGCATCTGCACCTCCTACTCCAATCGCAACCATGCCAAGACCACCAGCATTTACTGTGTGTGAATCAGTACCAATCATCATTCCTCCGGGAAATGCATAATTTTCAAGAATAACTTGATGAATTATACCAGCACCAGGTTTCCAAAATCCAATCCCATATTTTCTGGAAACTGATTCAAGAAAATTAAATACTTCAGA
>JAQXBP010000035.1:0-8826 GCA_029252345.1 Flavobacteriaceae bacterium
ATACTGAATCCTATTAAACCTAAATGAAAACTAACATCTGACCCTCCCAATGCAAGAGAGATTTCAGGTAGTTTTAAACATAATTCAAAGAAAAAAGTCATTACACCAATTTGGATAACCGACATTAATAGACCTGAAAAAACATGTTTTTTCTTGAAATGACCAACTTCATGTGCCAAAACTGCAACTAGTTCATTTTCAGTATGTTTTTCTATCAAAGTGTCATATAAAGCAATAGTTTTTCTTGGTCCCAATCCACTAAAGAAAGCATTAGCCTTAGTTGATCTTTTTGAGCCATCGATCACGTAGATGTTCTTTAAAAGATATCCAACCTCTTTAGAATAACTTTCAATTTTTTTTCTTAACTCGCCGTTTTCAAGTGGGGTAAGTTTATTAAATATTGGTACAATTAAATCTGCATAAAACATATTAATAAAAACCATTAATAATGAAAGTCCAATCCATAGATATAGCCAGAACCCGTCATTTAAACTGTCATATAGATACATGGCTAAAAATAGAAGAACCCCTCCAATTAAAATCGAAAGCAAAGAAGATTTAATTATATCAAAAAAGAATGTAGACTTTGAAGTCTTATTAAAACCAAAATTTTCTTCAATAACAAATGTATTATAATATGAAAAAGGTGTTGATATAATTAAGTTTAAAGTAAATAGTATTAGAAAAAAAAATCCTGATTTTGTAAAACTAGTATTAATTTCAAAGGGTAAGAATAAGTTAAGGCTAGAAGAATTGACTAGTTGGTCAATATATCCATATCCGTTAAATACTAAAAGTGAAACAACTAACAAAAAACTTGTTGTACTAGATAGTAATCCTATTTTATTTTTACTTAAAGCGTATAGTTTTGCTTGTTTATATTTCTTTTTATTATAGAAATCTTTTAACTCTGAAGGTATTTCATCTTTCCAGTTTTTATGATTTAAATAATCTAAAATATTTGAGAATAAATAATTAAAAATTACTAACGCTATAATTATTAAAAACCATACTTCAGGTGCCATAAATTTGAATTTAATTAATTTAGATTTAAATGTAATAAAAGATGATTAATAAGTATACTATTATAGGAACTTTAGGAATTTTAATTTTTAGCTCGGGGTTATGTATGTTTGGAGAAGCCTTAATAAGAAAATATCAAGAATTAGATTTTTTCTTAATTGGAACCCTTTCACTTATGTTAATAAACGCTGGAGTTTGTATTATGATAAATTCAAAAGAACTATCTAATTAGATTTATGATTATCATAAAGATAAAGAGGCAGTGCTAGTGAGAATCCAACAAGAAACATAGGAATTAAATATCTAATAATTTTTATTGGAGATTTTCGATAACTATAGATTAAAAAAATTAAAAAAGAAGAGGCTGCTACAGTTAAATCCATTGATAACATTGAAACAGCATAATTTTCATATAAAAGGCTAAAGAATCCATCCATTGACCAGTTATTGATTTTTAAAAAATTAAATAAGTTATAATAAGGGAGTGCAATACCAAGTAAACACAATATCAGATATATTTTTTTCATAATTAAATAGTTATATATTCATTAGGTTTAATAATTATTAATTCTTTGTTTACTTTTTTGAACTCTTCTACGGCTTTAGATTGATCAATTTCAATTAAACCAAATGTATCAAAATGGTATCCAAGAATTTTATCACATTTAATAAAGTCAGAAGCTAAAATTGCATCTTCATAACCCATTGTAAAATTATCTCCAATCGGAAGAACAGCAACATCTAGATTATATTTAAGAGGTATAAGTTTCATGTCAAATGTTAAAGCAGTATCTCCTGCAATATAAATTGATTTATTATTTGCTGAAATTATAAAACCTCCAGGTTGTCCACCATTTGCTCCATCGGGAAATGTTGAAGTATGAATAGCATTAACATACTTTAATTCTCCAAAATCAAAATTCCATTTACCTCCGTGATTCATAGGATGACCCTTTAATCCTTTATTTTGAAAATGATTGACAATTTCGAAATTCGAAATAATGATAGAGTCATTTTCTTTAGCTAGTTTTTCAACATCTAGTATATGATCTTGATGAGCATGAGTAATAAGAATAAAATCGGGTTTCAAATTCTCAATATCAACCTCAGACGCAAAGGGGTTTCCAGAAATAAATGGATCAACAACTAAACTAAACTCATTAATTTTGATTTCTAATGTGGCATGACCTAAGAATGTAATTTTCACTTTTTTTAATTAATTTAAAGAAATCATTTGTATAAAAGCAATTAAAAAAGTAATTAATATAAACAATGAGCAACTCAATATTTAGAAAAGATGGAACTGCTCAAGGAGTTGCAAAACAGAGATTGATTGAATCACTAGCTAAACCTGATAAACGTGTTATTTATGACCCTTATGCCAAACATTTTGTTCTTGGAGCAAGTATACTAAAACTTATAGGACATAAATTTAGTGTCTGGTTAGGAGATAAAATTGTACCTGGAATGCATGAACACCTTATCTCTCGAACAAGATTTATAGATGATCTAATTGAGAAAAGTACCTCTATTGATATAGTGCAATATGTAATACTAGGAGCAGGTTACGATTCAAGAGCACATCGTCTAAAGCTTCCCTCCAAACTAAAAATATTTGAAGTTGATCAGCCTGAAGTTCAAGAAAGAAAACGTTCAAGGCTTCCAAATAAGATAACTAATAAAGAAAATGTGACCTATATCAGTATTGATTTTAATAACCAATCTCTTAAAGAACAACTTTTAAATGCAGGATTTGATCAAAGTAAATCAACTATTTATACGCTTGAAGGTGTATCTCAGTATATCACAAAAGAGGCATTTAACTCAACTTTAAAAGAACTTGCTGTATTAAATCAAAATTCTAATTCAAAAATTTTTATTTCATATGTAAATAAACTTATAAAAGATGATCCTAAAGCCTGTTTTGGTATGGGTTATTCAAACCCTAAAAAAACAGTCAATCTTATAACAAATGGATCAGCTAAGGTAGGTGAACCATGGATATCATTTTACTCTGCTAAAGAAATTGATGATTTACTATCTCAAAATAATTTTACTGTTATTGAAAATAAAACCTTAGCTGATCTTAATTCTAAATATTTCACACCTGTTGGCAGAACCATTCCTGAAGACTATGTTTTCAAACTTGAACATTTTGTAATAGCTGAAAGCAGAATATAAATACACACTTTTTTATTTATTGATTCTTTCAGGATAATCAGTTATAATTGCGTCAACTCCCATTGATTTCATTCTTTTTATATTCGTAGGAGTGTTAATTGTGTAGGGATAGACTTTAATGTTATTAGACTGTATTTTTTTAACTATTTGATTTGTGATAAACTTATTATTAGGATTTAGAGCAACAGCATTAATTTCCTTAGCTAATTTAATTGCGTTATCAATTTTATATAATGAGTCTACAAGGATTGCAATTGGAATATCTTTATTAATATTTCTAAACTTTTTTAACTCATCCCATCTAAAGCTTGATATAATAAATTTTGAAGGAGTAAGGTTAGATTCAGTTAAATATTTGATGATGATTTTATTGGTTTCATAGGCAGTATTCTCACCTTTTAGCTCAATATTTAAAAAAATTTTTTCTGGAATTATATCTAATACCTCATTTAGAGTAGGAATAGATAAACCTCCAATTAATTCTACTTTTTTAATAGAATCTAAAGAAATTTGCTCAATGAATGCCGTTGAATTAGATAGTCTACCTAAAGACGGATCATGATAAACTATTAGCTCACCTGATTTAGATTTAAATACATCAATCTCAATTCCATCAACTTTTAAATTAATAGCCTTTTCAACTGATTCAATAGTATTTTCAAGTGCATGACCCATTGCACCTCTATGACCAATGACAATTATATCTGAAGTTTTATTACAACTTGAAAAAAGAAAAATAAATAATAAAAATGATGATAATAATTTTTTCATATATTTCAAACAAGGTAATTAAACATGTAGTATTAAAAATACTATATTTTAAAATTCTTTAATAAAATAGGTATGAAAGAAAATATAAAACTTTATGCAGTCTATCTTGGTGGAAGAGCAGATGGATGTAATACTGAGCTTCATGATGTTGTTTTCACTTGTGGTAATAAAATTGAAGATACTTACATGGATTTACTTGATAAGTGGTTTGGAAATGCCGATAGACTTCATATAGATTCTTGGGTTGAGATAAATCATGTAGATGGTTATAGAATTTCTCTTTCATCAAAAAAAAATATCTCAAAAAATAAATTATTTTTTATAAATCTAGGAGGTTATGATAAAAATAAATTTGAAGAGCTACATGAGAGTGATTTTCTGGTTGGCGAAAAAAAAATATTAATAAAAAAGAGAGCAAAGGAAAGTTTAATGAAAGGATTAGATCAAGTTCACACAGATGATTTATATGATGTTGATGATTGTATTGAAATTAACAAGGTTTCTGATTTCTTCATTAATCTTAAAAAAGATGATAAAATAACTGAGTCTTTGAAATATAATAATGGATACCATCCTATACCCAAGAAAGTAATTGAAACATATAAGTCATTGACTAATGATTAACCTCTATTAACTACCGTAGAAGAAGCTTGTGATTTTGCAAGAACTGTAATATCACTAATATTTACATTCTCTGGACAGTTTATTACATAGGATATTACTTTAGCAACATCGTCTCCGACTAATGGATCAACTCCATGATAAACTGACTTAGATTTATCTTCATCATCTTTAAACCTAACCATTGAAAAGTTAGTCTCTACAAGCCCTGGATTAATTTGTGAAACCTTAATATTAAACTTATTTAAATCAATTCTCATACCCTGGGAGATAGCATCAACCGCAAATTTAGAGGCACAGTAAATATTGCCCTTAGGATATAATTCTTTACCAGCTATCGATCCAATATTAATAATATGTCCATTGTTGTTTTTTGTCATAATATCTAATACAGGTTTGCTTACATATAGTAATCCCTTAACATTAGTATCAATCATCATATCCCAATCTTCAATTTTACCTTCATGAATAAAATCTAGACCATGAGCGTTACCTGCATTGTTAATCAATACATCTATATTCTTCCAATAATTATTTAAACTAGAAATTTTTTCATAAACATCTTCTTGGTTTCTTACATCGAATTGTAAAGTTTTAACTTTAGTCTTTGCAGAAAGCGAAGCTTCTAATTCTTTTAGTTTATTGATATTTCTTCCACATAGTATCAGTGAAAATTGATTAGCTAACTCATAAGATGTTGACTCTCCAATACCTGAAGTGGCTCCTGTAATTAGTGCGATTTTTTTAGTTTTTTCCATTTAGTTAAAATATAAAAATAAGAGCCCTGCAGCAACAGCTCCAAGTGATGGGCCAAAAATTGGAATCCAACTATATGCCCAATCTGAAAGTTTATTTTTTCTAGGAATTAATTGATAAACAATTCTTGGTCCAAGATCCCTAGCTGGATTTATTGCATAGCCTGTTGTTCCTCCTAAACTAAGTCCTATTACCCAAACTAAAATTCCAACAGGAAGTGCATCTAATGAACCTATTCCAAAGTTTACATCCATTCCTTCAATTAAAATATTAGGTTTAACAATATAAAGGATACCAAAAATTAATATAAATGTTGCAAGAAATTCACTAAAAAAATTGTTCTTAAAATTTCTGATTGCAGGTGAGGTACAAAATGACCCCATCACAGCATTTTCATCAGTCGTTGACCTGTAATGGTCTATATAAAAAACATAGGTTAACCAGCTACCTAGCATAGCTCCAAGAACTTGTGCAATTATATATCCAAGCATCAGATCAATTGAGAATTTTCCTGCAACAACTAACCCAATTGTAACTGCAGGATTTAAGTGTGCACCACTAAACTCACCAGTAACATAAGCAGCAACAAATACTGCAAAACCCCAAGCAGTTGTTATGGTTATTAAAGGTGTTTCTTTTGATCCTTTTGTTTTACTTAGGCTAACATTAGCAACAATTCCTGAACCTAGAAGTAAAAGAATTGTTGTGCCTACAAATTCAGCAATATATGGACTTATCATACTATATAGTTTTTGATTAATTTATTAAATTTTTTTAATTCAGCATCTATCCATTTATCATCTTTTCCTAAAACATCAGCCATTTTTTTAGCAACAATTGGTGCAATTCTCTTTGATTCTTTAGAGTCTAAAAAAACACATCTTGTTCTACGAGCCAAAATATCTTCAACAGTAAGAGCCATTTCATGGATTATAGACCATTCTATAATATTATTTGAAATATAGAATTTATTTGACAAAGATTTATTATCACTCTCATTTCCAAGAGATTTTACTTTTTTCTTCATTGAACCATATACATGCATTGGATCAGACCAATCAACATTTTTTTTAAAACCATAAAGTTTTTTTCGTTCAGTTTTACACTTTTTCTTCTTAAGTTTCTTTATAGAGATAGCTGTATTTAATGCATCCTCAGCAATTTTTCTATAAGTTGTCCATTTGCCACCTAAAACACTTATTAAACCAGAGGGAGAAATATCTATCTTATGACTTCTTGAAACTTCTTTAGTAGATTGTTTATTAGATGTTGCTGCTAAGGGTCTGAGGCCAGCAAAAACACTTGTAATATCTTCTCTCTTTGGTTTAATTGTCATATACTTACTTGCATTTTTTAAGATAAAATCAATTTCTTCCTTAAGAGGAGCTGGTTCTTCACTTGCATTTTTAACATGTGTATCTGTTGTTCCAACAACCACATAATCTTTCCACGGAACAGCAAATAATACTCTACCATCAGAAGTTTGAGGAATTAAAATTGCATGTTTACTTTTTAAAAACTTTCGATCAAGAACAATATGAACACCTTGACTTGGTTGAATCATTTTTTCAATTTTAGGCTGATCCATTCTTATTATTTCCTCTGCAAAAACTCCAGTAGCATTTATTACTACTTTACTGTTAATTTGATACTTTTTTGAGTTAATTGAATCAGTAAAGTTAAGACCAGTTATTTCATTGTCTTTTTTTATTAATCCATCTACATTACAATAATTTATTAAGGCTGTTTTTTTTGAATTTGCTGACAATGCAAGTGTAATTGCCATTCTTGAATCATCAAATTGTCCATCATGGTATATAACACCCCCCCTTAATCCTTCTTTGTTAACATTAGGGATTAATTTTTTAGTTTCGTCTTTTGATATAATAATTGATTTACCCAAACCAAGCTTACCTGCCATCATATCATAAATTTTCATTCCAATTCCATAAAATGGACTAGCCCACCAATCATATGTTGGAATAACAAAGCTCAAATCTTTGACTAAATGAGGAGCATTTCTTTTTAAAATTCCTCTTTCTTTAAGTGACTCTATTACTAATGTTATGTCACCATTTTGTAGATATCTAACCCCACCATGAATCAATTTAGTACTTCTGGAAGATGTACCTTTACCAAAATCATATTTTTCTAGAAGTAATGTTTTGTAACCTCTTCTTGAAGCATCAACTGCAATACCAAGACCAGAAGCACCACCACCAATAATTACAACATCCCATTGATTTACTTTATTCAATTTAATAATTGAGTCTGTTCTATTCATTTATTCTAAGAATCTTTTTAATCCTTTTATTCCAAAGTTCAACTAATTGTTCAGGGTCATTTTTAAGATTAGGTTTAAAAGATTTATCTTCAATCCAAAGGTTTTTTAAGCTAGGAATGTCTTTCCAAAAGCCAGTTGCTAACCCTGCTAGAAAAGCAACTCCAAGAGCTGTAGTTTCAGTTGTTTTTGGTCTAATAACCACAGTATTTAATAGATCTGATTGAATTTGCATTAAAAGATTATTATTGCTAGCACCTCCATCTACTTTTAAACTAGAAAAATTTATACCAGCATCTTTCTCCATTTCAATAATTATATCTCTTGTCCTAAGAGCTATTGATTCAAGCGCTGCTCTTGCAATATGTCCATTTTCAGTTCCTCTTGAAATTCCAAAAATTGTTCCCTGAGCATAAGGATCCCAGTAAGGAGCTGCAAGACCAGATAATGCAGGAATAAATGTTAGACCTCCGTTATCATTAACCGTATTTGCAAGGGCTTCAACTTCAGGCGCATCCTTAATAATACCTAGTTTATCTCTTAACCATTGAATAAGAGCTCCTGCAACAAAAACACTCCCTTCAAGTGCATATGTAACTTCACCGTTTATTCGCCAGGCTATCGTAGAAAGCATTTTATTATTTGACTTAACAAATGTTTTTCCAGTATTCATCATACAAAAACACCCTGTTCCATAAGTATTTTTAATATCTCCTTCATTAATACATAACTGCCCAAATAAAGCTGCTTGTTGATCACCAGCTATTCCAGATATTGGAATCTTTGCACCAAAGATTTTAGCATCAACATGTGCTGAAATTGAGGATGAATCAACAACATCTGGTAAAATATTTTTTGGAATATCAAAAAGTGAAAGGAGTTCATCATCCCAACTATCTTTTTTTATGTTATATAAAAGTGTTCTGCTTGCATTAGATGGATCTGTTATATGAGATTGCCTATTAGTTAAATTCCAAATTAGCCAAGTATCTATTGTCCCAAAAAGAAGTTCTCCGGCGTTTGCTTGACTTCTAATTTTAGGATCACTATCTAGAATCCATTTTATTTTAGTTCCAGAAAAATATGCATCAATTACAAGCCCAGTTTTATTTTGAATTAATTCTGTTTTATTATTCTTTATAAGATCATCACAAAAACTAGCTGTTCTTCTATCTTGCCAGACAATTGCATTG
>JAQXBP010000036.1:0-11183 GCA_029252345.1 Flavobacteriaceae bacterium
TGGTTGAAGGAGGAGGTATTGAAAAACTTAAGTCTAATGGCTGTAATGTGAAGTATGGAGTTTTACTCGATGAATGTGATTATTTAAATAAAAGATTTTTAGCATACCATAAACTTAAAAGACCATACATAATTTTAAAATGGGCAGAATCAAAGGATGGTTTTATAAGTCCAATAAAAAATCAAAGAGAGGTTTTTAAGATTTCCGGAGATGAATCACTAAAATTATCTCATACTTGGAGAAAAGAAGAAGATTCAATTTTGGTTGGTGTTCAAACTATAATAGATGACAACCCTAAACTTACTACTAGGTTAGTAAAAGGAAAAAATCCCATTAGAATTGTTTTAGACCCAAACTCTAGAATCCCTATTAACTCTAATATATTTTCAAAAGATTCGAAGACCATAGTATTATCAAAAAATGAGAATAATGTAATTAGTGAGAATGTAAGGATAACCAATTTTGATAAAATGGAAAATATTTTAAATGTTTTATTTGAAATGAAGATTCAATCAGTAATAGTTGAAGGTGGGACTAAAACAATTAAAAATTTTCTCAATAATGATTTATGGGACTCAATAAGAGTATTTAAAGGGATTGAAAATCTTGAAAATGGTATCGTAAGCCCTGAAATTGATTTTACTGATTTTAAAGAAACTAAAATTGGTAATGATTACCTATATATTCTAGAGAGATAGTTAATCAAAAAGTTTACTGATTATCTTAGGGCATCTAAGTGGTTTTCTTGTCAGAGTATCAACAAATGCAAGAGATGTTTTACCTTCTGTAGTTATTTCATTATTATCGTTAAAAATTTCATAAGTAAACTCAATTATGGAAGTTGGCTTTTTTGAACAAAAAACTTTAATAAAAAAAACATCACCAAAAATTAATGGTTTTATAAATTTCAACTCACATTTAACTACTGGTAAAATAATATTATTACTTTCAATTTCTTCATAAGGCATATTTAGTTTTTCAAGCCATTCTATTCTTGCTAATTCAAAAAATTTTAAATAATTGCTATGATGAACAATCCCCATTTGGTCCGTTTCGTTATATCTGACTTTAATTTTATCTGATGTATAGTTCATTTAATATGTTTTATGAAGGAAAATTAATATTTTCCTACAATATTATCTTACTTGATTTTAACAAAAAAAAAATTAATAATCAATAGTAAATGATGTTTTTTTTTCACTTTTTTTAACTAATATTTGTATTCAACCAAAAACAACATTTCATAAATATATTCAATTAATATCTAGCTAAAAAAAAATGAGTCAAACACCTTCTGCAGTATGGAACAATTGTTTATCCTTTATTAAGGATAATATCCAACCTCAGGCATTTAAAACATGGTTTGAACCCATAATCCCAGTTAAGCTTACTAATGATGTTATGAGTATTCAAGTTCCTAGTAAATTCTTCTATGAATGGCTTGAAGAACACTACGTTAAAATATTACGTATGGCTCTTACAAAAGAACTTGGATCTGATGCTAGACTTGTTTATATAATTAAGATGGAAAATACTTTTGGTAATAAAATGCCATTTACTGAAAAAATCCCTAGCTCTTCAAGTTCTAGTATTAAATCACAGTCTATTGAATCTCCATTTAGCACATTTGCTTCTGAGTTAAAAAACCCATTTGTAATTCCGGGTATTAGAAATCTTCAAATTGAATCTCAATTAAATCCAAATTATACTTTTGAAAATTTCTTAGAGGGTGATTCAAACAGGCTTGCTAGATCTGCAGGAATTGCTGTTTCAACAAAACCAGGAGGTACATCATTTAACCCTCTTCTTGTTTATGGAGGAGTTGGACTAGGTAAAACTCACTTAGCTCATGCTATTGGAGTTGATATTAAACAAAAGTATCCAGATAAAACAGTATTATATATATCTGCAGAAAAATTTACTCAACAGTATGTTGATTCAGTCAAAAAAAATACCAGAAATGATTTTATTCATTTTTATCAAGTAATCGATGTTTTAATTGTTGATGATGTTCAATTTCTTTCAGGTAAGTCTGGAACTCAAGATGTATTCTTTCATATTTTTAATCATTTGCATCAAAATGGAAAACAAGTTATTTTAACTTCAGATAAAGCACCAATTGACATGCAAGACATAGAACAAAGATTATTGTCTAGATTTAAGTGGGGATTATCAGCAGAGCTTCAAAATCCTAATTTTGAGACTAGAGTTTCAATTCTAAAAAACAAACTATATAGAGATGGTGTTGAAATACAAGATGATGTAATTGAATTTGTAGCAAAGAATATTAATTCTAATGTAAGAGAGCTAGAAGGTGCAATCATTTCATTAATAGCCCAGTCATCCTTTAATAAAGCCGAAATAACTGTAGACTTAGCTAAAGAGGTTATTAATAAATTTGTCAAAAACAACAGAAGAGAAGTATCTATAGATTATATTCAAAAAGTTGTATCTGATTACTTCCAAATGGATATTCAAACTCTACAATCTAAAACTAGAAAAAGACATATAGTTCAAGCTAGACAAATCGCTATGTACTTTGCTAAAAAGTTCACTAAAGCTTCATTAGCAAGTATAGGAACACAAATTGGAAGAAGAGATCATGCAACTGTACTACATGCATGTAAAACTGTTGATAATCTAAGCTTTACTGATAAACAATTCAGAAAGTACGTAGAAGATTTGAATCAAAAACTTTCAAACTAAACTACCTATATATACCTCTGCTATTAAGCCAACGAGTGTACACTTTTTTATTTCGATTATGTTCAGATAAGTTTCTTGCAAATAAATGATATCCTCTGTTGTAAGGATCAGCTACAAAAAAAATATAATTATGTTTCTTATAATTAAGCACTGCATCTATAGCTGATATATCGGGCATTGCAATAGGACCTGGGGGAAGACCATTAATTCGATAAGTATTGTATCTTGATTTTAGTCTTAAGTCTCTATATAAAACTCTTCTAACAATTGTATCAAAATTTTTATAATAGTCTTTAATTGAATAAATAACTGTAGGGTCTGCTTGAAGTCTCATTCTCTTATTTAGCCTATTTATGTAGACACCCGCAATGGTTGGACGTTCATCAATCTTTACACTTTCTTTTTGGACAATTGATGCAAGAGTAATTACTTCAAGTTTTGATAAGCCAATTTTTTCCGCCTTTTGAATTCTATTATCATTCCAAAATTTTTGATACTCAGACAACATTTTATCTCTAAGTTGGTTAGGTTCAACATTCCAATAGACCTCATATGTGTTAGGAATAAATATTGATAAAATATTTTCTTTATCAAGTCCATTCTCTTTTAAAAATTTTTCATCAGTAAAAGCACGGATTAATGATAAGCTATCAGCATAAATCTGATTAGCGAGTCTCCCTGCTAGATTTTCAACTCTTTCTTGATTATTAAAGGTTACTGTTAAAGGAGTGTTAGCAAATTTTAATGAAGTTATCAATTCTTTATTTCCAATACCTTTAGATATTTTGAATCTTCCAGTTTTTTTATTGTCTAAATAATCAAGTCTTTTTGCAGCTTTATAGAAAGTTTTTTCATTTTTAATATATTTTGAAATTGAATCTGAAAAAGCTATACTATCCCCTTCTACAACATATATAAATATAGTCTCTTCATCAAAACTTGTGTTTTCCCTATAAAAATTATTAAAATACTCAAAAGCTAAAAATGAAAAAAGAATTATAACTGGTATGATTATTTTTAAAACTTTCATTTATTTAGAATTTTTTGAAATAATAACTCATCATTAAATTGGTTATTATAAAATATCCAATCTTTTTTCAAACCTACGTTAACAAAATCACTTTTTTCAAAAAGCGAGATACTTTCTTTATTTGTAGATGAAATATTTGCATATACTTGATGAATAGGCACATGTTCAAGTAAATAATCTTCAGTTAGTTGTAACGAAATTAGCCCTATACCTTTAGATCTATATTTTTTAAATATAATTATTCCTAACCCTACTCTTCTATTTATAAAGTCATAGTCATATAAATCTATGAATCCATAAGAGTTATCATCATCTGCTATTACTAATCTTAATTGTTTATGCTCAATAATATCCAGGTGAGAATTTTCTATAAATTTCTTAAGAGTATGTCTAGAAAAAGGAGAAGTAGTATTTGAATATACCCATAATGATTTATCATTTTCTATATCATAAACCATCTCTAAATCATTTGGTTCAAGGGCTCTAAGCTTTAAAGTCATAATACTCAAGTTAAACAATAGTTAAAATATAAATATTAAAAATTTAATATGTTATTTTTACTTTAAAAAAATGAAATCAAACATTAAAATTCTTATTATTTCTGTTGTATGCTCTATTATAACTTTTTTCATTTTTAACAATTTAGTTGTAACTAACGATAATAATTATGAGGTAACATTTGAAAATGATTTTATACCTCAATATTCACTTAACAATATCTCCAATCAAAGAAGTATAACTTCCACCTCATCTATTCCAGATTTAACTTTTGCTGCCAGTAAATCAATTGATGCTGTTGTGCACGTTAAAAACACAAGTATAGTTGAAGACAGTGATAGTTGGGCTTTGCAATTTTTTTATGGTGATGATTCTAGAAAAAAAGTTGGTACAGGCTCTGGAGTAATTATATCACCTGATGGTTATATCGTTACCAACTATCACGTAATTGAAAATTCAAGTGAGGTAATTGTAAGAACAAACGACAACAAAGAATATGAAGCCGTAATTATTGGTTTTGATGAAATTTATGATATTGCCGTTTTAAAAATTGATTCAGAAAAAAGTTTAGATTATATGTTTTTTGGTGACTCAGATTCGACACTTATTGGGGAATGGGTTCTTGCAGTTGGAAATCCTTACAACTTAAATTCAACAGTTACAGCGGGAATTATAAGTTCTAAATCAAGAGATTTAAATGAATATGATCAAAAAAATCAATCATTCATTCAAACTGATGCAGCTGTAAACTTTGGAAATAGCGGTGGAGCTCTAGTTAATATTGAAGGAGAGTTAATAGGAATCAACACACTTATTCAATCAATGACTGGAGGATATGTTGGATATTCATTTGCAGTACCAAGCAATATTGTTAGAAAAATATTTGAAGATTTATTAGAATATGGAGATGTTCAAAAAGGTCTACTAGGAGTAAGAGGTGTAGCTTTAAATTCTCCATATTCAAAGCAATTAAATATTAGTGAAACAGAGGGGTTTTATATTGATGAAATAGAGGTTGGCTTTGGGGCAGATTCAGCTGGACTTAAGAGAGGTGATATAATTAAATCAATTGATGGTTTTAAAATAAATCGATTTTCAGATTTATCTGGATATTTATCCTCTAAAAGGCCAGGTGACAAAGTAGAAGTTAAATTCGTAAGAGATAATAAATCAAAAACTGCAATTGTAATATTAAAAAAGAGTACTAACTAATGAGAATAGATGTACTAACATTATTTCCTGAGGTATTTGAAAATCTTAATTCTTTTTCAATAATTAAAAAAGCTATTGACTCTAACAAAGTTCTAGTGAGGACACATAATCTTAGAGATTATGCAGATAATTCAAGAAAAGTAGATGATTATCCATACGGAGGATTTCCAGGTATGTTGATAAAAATAGAACCTATAGACAAGTGTATTGAATATTTAAAAAAAGATACTGTTTATGATGAGATAATTTATCTTACACCTGATGGTGAATTATTAAATCAAAAAAAATCAAATTATTTTTCAACTTTAAATAACATTATAATTATCTGTGGACACTACAAAGGTATTGACCATAGAGTTCGAGAGTTCCTAGTAACTAAGGAAATTTCAGTTGGTGATTATGTAGTTTCAGGAGGTGAGTTACCTGCTGCCGTGTTATGTGATTCAATAATTAGACTTTTACCTGGTATTATTGGTGATGAATCTTCAGCACTTTCCGACACTTTTCAAGATGATCTTATATCCCCCCCAATTTATACTAGACCTGAAGTTTATAAAGGCCTAAGCGTTCCAAAGGTTCTTTTATCGGGTAATGATAAAGAAATTCAAAAGTGGAATGATGAGAAATCTTTAGAAAGAACTAGATTACTTAGGCCAAATCTTTTTGATAATGAATAAAAAAGGTTTATTTTTGCCCGTGTTTGAAATTAATCAAACAAAATAAAAAAAATTTCAATGGATTCTTTAGTAAATTTAGTTCAAGAGAAACTTATCAATAAAAATGATTTTCCTTCATTTTCAGCTGGTGACACATTAACTGTTACCATTGAAATTAGAGAAGGTGATAAAGTTAGACCTCAGTCATTCAAAGGAGTTGTCATTCAAGTTAAAGGAAGAGGACAATCTAAGACTTTTACTATAAGAAAAATGTCTGGAACCGTTGGAGTTGAAAGAATTTTCCCAATTAACATGCCTGGTTTAAAGAAAATTGAAGTTAATAAGAAAGGAAAAGTGAGACAATCCAGAATTTATTACTTCAGAGAACTTAGAGGAAAGAAAGCTAGGATTAAAGAAGTATAAACCTTATGTCAAAAATTAAAGTAGCCAATCCCATAGTAGAAATTGATGGTGATGAAATGGCTAGAATTATCTGGAAGTTTATAAAAGAGAAATTAATTCTAGATTACATCGACTTGGATGTAGTCTATTATGATTTAGGCATTGAGTCTAGAGACAAGACTGATGACCAAATAACAGTTGATGCAGCAAATGCTATCAAAAAATATAATGTTGGTATTAAATGTGCTACAATAACTCCTGATGAACAAAGAGTTGATGAATTTTCACTAAACAGAATGTATAAGTCCCCTAACGGAACTATTAGAAACATTGTTGGTGGAACGGTATTTAGAGAGCCTATTATTTGTAGATCTATTCCAAGATATGTTCAGGGATGGTCAAGACCAATTTGTATTGGAAGACATGCTTTTGGGGATCAATATAGAGCAACTGATGTTACAACTCATGGTCCTGGAAAACTTGAAATGAAATTCACACCACAAGATGGTAGTGAAGCTAAAACATGGGAAGTTTATAATTTTGAAGAAGATGGTATAGCAATGTCAATGTATAATATTGATTCGTCTATTTATGGATTTGCAAGATCATGTATGAATATGGCTGTTACTAAAAGATGGCCTCTTTATCTTTCAACAAAAAATACCATACTTAAAGCATATGATGGAAGATTTAAAGATATTTTTCAAGAAGTTTTTGAAAATGAATTCAAAGATAAATTTGAAAAGGAGAACATAACATACGAACATAGATTGATTGATGATATGGTAGCAGCTGCTATTAAATGGAAAGGTGGCTTTGTTTGGGCTTGTAAGAACTATGATGGGGATGTTCAGTCAGATATTGTTGCTCAAGGATTTGGTTCTCTTGGATTAATGACTTCAACTTTAGTAACTCCAGATGGAAAAACTCTTGAAGCAGAAGCTGCTCATGGAACTGTTACTAGACATTTTAGAAGGCATCAAAAAGGTGAACAAACATCTACTAACCCAATAGCATCTATTTTTGCATGGACTCGAGGACTTATGCATAGAGGTAAACTTGATGATAATCAAGATCTTATCAATTTCTGTAAAACTCTTGAAGAAGTTTGTATTGAAACTGTCGAAGATGGTAAAATGACTAAAGATCTTGCGCTACTTGTTTTTAGAGATGATCTTGTTGACTCAAATTTCTTAACGACTCAGCAATTCTTGGATGAATTAAAAATAAATCTTAATAAAAAACTTAATATATAAGTATAGTGAAGTTTATTAAAGTTACAGAACAAGACTCCTATCATTCAGATTTAGAAAAAAAGTCTATTTCTGAGCTTGTTGCTGCAATGCACGAAGAAGACAATAACGCACTTAAAGCCGTGAATAGAGTTCTTCCCAAGGTTAGTGAATTAATAAAGCAAATTGAACCAAAAATTAAAAAGGGAGGAAGGTTATTTTACATTGGTGCTGGAACCAGCGGAAGGCTTGGTGTTCTGGACGCTTCAGAATGTCCACCAACATTTGGTACACCTCCTGAAAAAGTTGTTGGCTTAGTAGCTGGAGGAATTCCTGCTCTTTACAGTTCTATAGAAATAGCTGAAGATGATTTAGATCAAGCATGGAAGGACTTATCTGAACATAAAATTAATACTAATGATTTTGTAATAGGTATAGCTGCGTCTGGAACAACTCCATATGTAATTGGAGGATTAAAAGAATGCCAAAAAAATAATATCTCAACAGGATGTATTGTTTGTAATGAAAATTCACCATTATCTGAATATGCAGATTATAAAGTGGAGGTAATTGTTGGCCCTGAATTTTTAACTGGAAGCTCTAGGCTTAAAGCTGGCACTGCTCAAAAACTTATCTTAAATATGATTTCAACTATATCAATGATTCTTGATGGTCATGTTAGAGGTAATAAAATGATTGATATGCAGATGACAAATGCTAAATTAAATAAAAGAGCAAGAAAAATAATTATGGAAGAATTAGATGTTGATGCTAAAAAAGCTGATGAACTAATAATTAAACATAAAAGTATAAGATCAGCAATTGATAATTATTCAAATGAATAAATACTTAAGAAAAGGATTTATTCAAGTTTTTATAGGGATTTCTCTTTGTTTTATTGCACCTGTAACTGTATCGCAAGCATTTAATAACCAGGATCACCCTTTATTTATCTTTGTATTAATTATAGGATCTATTCTACTTGTTTTAGCTGTTTATTACGGCTATAAAGGAATAATGAATATATTAAATGGGACACTAGGACCTAAGAATAAATTAAATTAAATTATTTTTGATTTTAAAGTAAGATATGATAAGTATAATTTTTCCAGATAGTTCAGTTAAAAAGTTTGAAAAAGGAACTAAAGTAATTGATGTAGCTAAAAGTATCAGTGAAGGATTGGCTAGAAAAGTCTTATCTGCCTCATTTAATGAAGAAATCTATGAACTAGAATCGGAGATTCATCTTGATGGTAATATAAAGTTTTATACTTGGGATGATAACGAGGGAAAACAAGCATTCTGGCATTCTTCAGCTCATATACTTGCTCAAACGATAAAGTTCTTCTATCCAAAATCAAAACTAACAATTGGACCCTCAATTGAAAATGGTTTTTATTATGATGTTGACTTTGCTGGTGAAAGTATTTCTGAAAAAGATTTTCAAAAGATTGAAGCCAAATTTCTTGAATTTGCAAGAGAGGATAATAAATTTAAGTTGAAGTCTATCCCGAAGACTAATGCTCTAGAATTCTATAAAAATGAAAATAATGAATATAAAATTGAATTAATTGAGGGATTAGAAGATGGAACAATAACATTTTGTGATCATTCTGATTTCACTGATTTATGTAAAGGAGGACATATTCCATCAACAGGAATAGTTAAAGCTGTAAAATTATTAAATATAGCAGGAGCATATTGGAGAGGTGATGAGAAAAATAATCAGTTAACAAGAATTTATGGAATTACATTTCCAAAACAAAAACTACTTACTGAATATCTTGAATTAGTTGAGAAGGCTAAGGAAAGGGATCATAGAAAAATTGGTAAAGAGCTTGAATTATTTACTTTTTCAAGTAAAGTTGGAAATGGACTACCTCTTTGGCTACCTAATGGAACTGAGCTAAGAGATCTTTTACAAGGTTTTCTTGAGGATGCACAAAGAAGAGCTGGATATAAAAAGGTAATGTCTTCACATATAGGTTCAAAAGAATTATATGAAACATCTGGTCATTATGAAAAATATGGAGCAGATAGTTTTCAACCTATATTTACTCCAAATGATAGTGAGACTTTCATTTTAAGACCTATGAATTGTCCTCATCACTGTGAAATATATAATGCTAAACCTCAAAGCTACAGAGATCTCCCTCTAAGACTTGCTGAATTTGGCACCGTTTATAGATACGAACAAAGTGGTGAACTTCATGGATTAAGCAGAGTTAGAGGCTTCACTGTTGATGATGCACATATTTTTTGTACTCCTGAACAAGTAGATTCAGAATTTAAAAATACAATCGATCTTGTGCTATATGTATTTAAATCACTTGGGTTTGATAATTTTTCTGCTCAAGTTTCTCTTAGAGACCCAAATAATCCCGATAAATATATTGGTTCAGATAAAAATTGGGAAATTTCTGAACAAGCTATTTTAAACTCTGCAAAGGAAAAAGAATTAGAATTTAATGTTGAATATGGAGAAGCAGCATTTTATGGTCCTAAACTAGACTTTATGGTAAAAGATGCACTTGGAAGAAGTTGGCAATTAGGAACTATTCAGGTTGATTACAATCTTCCTGAAAGGTTTGATCTTACCTACAAAGGAAGTAATAATGAAGATTTAAGACCAGTAATGATTCACAGAGCTCCTTTCGGAAGTATGGAGAGATTTGTAGCTATTCTACTTGAGCATACAGGTGGAGTATTCCCTTTGTGGCTTGCAACAACGCAAGTAGAAATCTTAATTGTTAGTGAGAACTATAAAAATTATGGTAAAAAAGTTTTAAATATCTTAGAAAATCACGAAATTCGCGCGCACTTAGATGATAGAAACGAGACTGTTGGAAAAAAAATAAGAGAATCTGAGATTAAAAAGATTCCTTTTATGATAGTTGTTGGAGAAAATGAAGTTAAAAACAACACAATTTCCATAAGGAGACATCATGGTGATGACCTAGGTGAGATGAAAATTGAAAAATTTATTGATATAATCAAAAAAGAAATTTCTGATTGTATCCCAAAATTTAATATTAATTAAAAAATAGTTGTTATAGCAATAAGAAGAAGAAGATCGAATAGGAGATTCAGCAGAGTAATAAAAGAAGATCCTCATAAAATCAACGCAAAGATAACCGCTCATGAAGTTAGGCTTGTAGGTGATAATGTTGATGTAGGAGTCTACTCAACAAATGAGGCCTTGAGAATAGCAAGGAATCTTGAGTTAGATTTAGTTGAAATATCTCCAAAAGCTTCTCCTCCTGTATGTAAAATTTTAGAATATAAGAAGTTCTTATACGAGCAGAAAAAAAGAGACAAAGCTTTAAAATCAAAAGCAACAAAAATTGTTGTAAAAGAAATTAGATTTGGACCTCAAACTGATGAACATGATTATCAATTTAAAAAGAAACATGCAGAGAAATTTTTAAATGAGGGTGCTAAATTAAA
>JAQXBP010000037.1:0-5940 GCA_029252345.1 Flavobacteriaceae bacterium
TCTGTATTTTTTGCTCCAATTACATACATTATTTTATCATTATTTGCCCATGTCTTTGAAACATTGATTACTTTCTCGTATAATTTACCAGAATTATCATCTAGAAATAATTCTTGAAAGTCTTCAGAACCTATATTTGAAGTTAAAGCGAGTAAAAAGACATACTTGTTATCAAAAGTTAGAAAAGGTTCAACTGAATCAGATCCCATGTAAGGTGAAACAGTAATTGAATCAAAATCTAGATCTTTTAGAAATGCACTCGCATACATTTTAGATGTATTTCCTATATCTCCTCTTTTTGCATCTGCTATTGTAAATATATCAGGATAGTTAATTTTTAAATATTTAGAAATTTTTTCAAGAGATCTAAAACCATCAACACCGTGAGCTTCAAAAAAAGCTATATTAGGTTTATATGCAATAGCATATTTATTTGTAGAATCTATGATTTGTTTTGCAAATTCAAATACAGGATCATCATAGTTAAGCAAAGATTTAGGAATTCTATTAATATCAATATCTAAGCCAACACATAGGAAAGACTTTTTATTGTTTATTTGAGTATTAATTTTATTATTTAACATTATGCTTCGCCTGCTTCTTTAAGTCTTTCAGTATTTATATAAAGTTGAATTTCATCAATTAGTTTTGATACATCTCCATCTATAATTTTTGGCAAGTCATATAACGAAAGACCTATCCTATGATCAGTAACCCTTCCTTGCGGATAATTATATGTCCTAATTTTAGCAGATCTATCTCCTGACTTTACTAGCTCATTTCTTTTTTTAGAATCAGATTCCATTCTTTTATTTAATTCAATTTCATACACCCTCGATCTTAGTACTTTCAAAGCCTTTTCTTTATTTTTATGTTGAGACTTTTGATCTTGACACTGAGCAACAACACCAGTAGGTTCATGGGTTAATCTCACAGCAGACAATGTAGTATTAACTGATTGACCTCCTGGTCCAGAAGAACAAAAATAATCAACTCTAACCTCGCTCATGTTAATCTCAACGTCAAACTCTTCAGCTTCAGGAAGAACCATTACAGTTGCTGCAGAAGTATGAACTCTTCCTTGAGTCTCTGTCTGTGGAACTCTTTGAACTCTATGAACACCTGATTCATATTTAAGAACACCGTAAACATCTTGTCCAGATATTTCAAAAATTACCTCTTTAAACCCGCCATCATTTCCCTCACTAGTGTCAACAACACTAATTTTCCATTTTCTATCTTGCGCAAACTTAGTATACATTCTATATAAATCTCCTGCAAAAATACTAGCCTCATCACCTCCTGTTCCTGCTCTTATTTCAACAACAACATTTTTTGAATCCTCTGGGTCTTTTGGTATTAATAAAATTTTTATTTCTTCCTCTAGATCCTTGATAGTTTCTTTAGATAAGTCAAGTTGTTCCTTAGCCATGGCAGTCATATCTTCATCATCAGATGAATTTAAATATTCCTCTGCTTCTATTTTTTGACTTACAGCATTTTTATAAAGCTTACCTGTTTCTACTAACTTACTAAGTTCTTTTAACTCCTTATTTAATTGAATATATTTCTTTTGATCAGCAATAATATCAGGATTACTAATCATTTGAAATATCTCATCATATCTTTTTTCAACTATTTCAATTTTTTCTAGAAGCATATTATAAATTTCTAATATTCAAAATTACCTAATTCTGATTGAATAGTTAATTTCTTACGATCTGATTTAACTACTTTACCTATAATTTTAGCATCAATACCAACTGATTCTGATATTTTTATTATGTCAGATGCGTTATCAGCTTCTGAATATATTTCCATTCTATGACCCATATTAAATACTTTGTACATCTCTTTTGAATCTGTACCTGATTCATTCTGAATAAGTTTAAAAATTGGCGGAATTTCAAAAAGATTATCTTTTATTACATGAAGTTTATCTATAAAATGAAGGATTTTTGTTTGCCCTCCTCCAGTACAATGAATGATTCCATTTATTTTATCTCTTCCTACTTTGTCGAAAATCATTTTTAAAAGAGGTGCGTAAGATCTAGTAGGAGATAGTAACATTTTTCCAATATCTAAATCAAACCCATCAAGTTTATCAGTTAATCTTTTTGAACCACAATAAGTTAATTCATTTGGAACTTCATGATCGAATGATTCTGGATATAAACTTTTTAAATATTTAGATAATACATCATGACGAGCAGATGTTAAACCATTGCTTCCAATACCAGAGTTATATTCTTTATCATAAGAAGAAATTCCAGTTGAAGAGAGTCCAATAATTACATTGCCTGGTTTAATATTAGAATTATCAATTATTTGATCTTTTTTAATTCTGACTGTCAAGCAAGAATCGACAATAATAGTTCTAACTAGATCACCAACATCAGCAGTTTCTCCTCCTCCACTATGAATATTAATACCAAAATCTCTGTAATAAGAAAGTATTTGATTAGTCCCTGAGATGATTTCAGAAATTACCTCACCAGGTATCTTGTTTTTATTTCTTCCAATTGTTGATGACAGAACTATATTATCAATTGCACCTACACACGCAACATCATCAAGATTCATGACAATTGAATCTTGAGCAATCCCCTTCCATACAGATAAATCTCCTGTTTCTTTCCAATAAATATATGCTAAAGATGACTTTGTTCCAGCCCCATCAGAATGTATAATTAGACCATGATCTTGAGACTCAGAAATTAAGTCAGGAAGAATTTTACAAAAAGCTTTTGGATACAAACCTTTATCTTGATTCTTAATAGCTTCATGAACGTCTTCTTTATCAGAAGAAACTCCCCTTAGTTTGTATCTGTTTGACATATTTTCAGCGTAAAGTTATCAAAAAAAAATCTTAATAAGTTTTTAATAAAATTCATTTATCAAATGGGTTGAGATTTTCATTTTAATCTAATTTAGAATTTAGAAATTATACTTTAAGAGCTATTGAAAAATTGTCATTTTTTTAACTCATTTTATAAAATATTGACAATTTTAACAGCTATAAATATTAGATTAACAAAAGTTGATTAAACTTAACTTTTAGATTAACTTATTTTTTCTAAATAAATTAAATTTAAACGAATTAATAAACAAAATAAAAATGAGCAAATCAAAATTAGAATATATATGGCTTGATGGTTATACGCCTACTGCTAATATGAGAAGTAAAACAAAAGTTGTTACCGATTTTAGTGGAAAAATTGAAGATTGTCCAGAATGGAGTTTCGATGGTTCTTCTACTCAACAAGCAGAGGGTAATTCATCTGATTGTATTTTAAAACCTGTTTCTATTTATCCAGATCCAACAAGGGAAAGTGGATTTTTAGTTATGACGGAAGTATTAAATCCTGATGGAAGTCCACATGTGTCAAATTCAAGATCAACTATCGATGATGATGATAATGATTTTTGGTTTGGTTTTGAACAGGAATATTTTATAATGGATTCTGAAACACAACTACCACTTGGATTTCCAATGGGAGGTTATCCTGGTCCTCAAGGTATGTATTACTGTTCTGTGGGAGGTAAGAATACACATGGAAGAGATTTAGTTGAAGTTCATTCAGATTTATGTCTTGAAGCTGGGTTAAATTTTGAAGGGATTAACCAAGAGGTTGCCTCTGGTCAATGGGAATTTCAAATTTTTGCTAAAGGAGCTAAAAATGCAGGTGATCAAATTTGGGTTGCTAGATATTTATTAGATAGATTAACGGAAGATTATGGGTATTACATTGAATATCATCCAAAGCCAATCAAAGGAGACTGGAATGGATCTGGTATGCATGCAAACTTCTCAAATAATATATTAAGAACATGTGGTGATAAAGCTACTTATGAAAAAATTTGTGAAGCTTTCAGACCTCTTACTAAGGAACATATAGAAGTTTATGGAGAATTTAACGACCAAAGATTAACTGGTTTACATGAAACTCAGTCAATTCATGAATTTAGTTTTGGTATTTCTGATAGAGGAGCTTCAATAAGAATTCCAATTGGCACGGTAGAAAGTGGATGGAAAGGTTGGTTAGAAGATCGAAGACCAGCTTCAAATGCAGATCCTTATAAAGTAGCGGCTAGAATTGTGAAAACCGTTAAAAGCGTATAATTTTATTTTAACTTAACAAAGGGATTATGAATATTAGGTATAAAGCTAATAGCATAATCCCTTTTTTTCTTGTCAATACACTTTTCCTTCCAACTAAAGCTAGGGGTAAAATAATTACTGAGAAAAGTACAACCCAAAGCATATCGTTATATATGGTACTATTTTCGATTCCATACATCGGAGAAATAGAAGAAGTAATCCCAATAACCACCAAAAGATTAAAAATATTAGATCCAATTAGATTACCAATCGATAAGTCATTTTGTTTTTTTAATGATGCTACTACCGAAGCAGCCAGTTCTGGTATACTTGTTCCAATTGCTACCATGGTGATGCTAATCACCCTTTGAGAAATTTCAAATTGTGTTGCTACTGAAATAGCTGATTTTATTAATGTCTCCGATCCTAACCATAATAAAAACCCACTAAATATTATATGTAGAAATGATTTGGAAATTGATATTTTACTTCTGTCAAAATTATCAGAAAATTCAGATATGCTTTTCTTTTGATAAATAAACAGATAGAGTAAAATAGCAGTGATTGAGAATATCAATACAAACCCTTCAGGTCTTGAAATTTGATTACCTGTAAATATTATGAAGTAAAAAATACAAGTCGAAATTAAAAGCAAAGGGAAGTCAGAAGTGTAAAATCTTTGTTTTAGAGATATTGGATAAATAATTGTTATGATTCCCAGAACTAATCCAATATTAGCAATATTAGATCCTAAAACATTACCTATTGCAAAGTTTGAGAATCCATCAAGTGTAGCATTTAAACTAACTATTAATTCAGGAGCAGATGTTGCAAAGGAAACTATAGTCATACCAATGATAATTTTTGGTACAGAAAATTTCAGAGAGATATCTACTGAAGACTTAGTCAGCAAATCTCCCCCATGTGAGAGTAAAATTATTCCAAATAAAATTCCTAAAAAGTCCAAAATAAAATATTTGAGGGCAATGGAGGACTCAAACCCCCATCTGAAGAGCCGTAATCTTCTGTTCTATTCAGTTGAACTAATTGCCCGAGATAATGCAAAAATATGTATATAATTTATAATTTAGTCCTTAATGAATATATTTCTGGCCTGTTTCTTAAATGGTTTGTATAAAGAATATAAATGGCTATATAGTGAGTATAAATTAAATTGGAGTAATCCAAAAAAACATACGGAACTAACTCCCAAGGAAATAAAGATTATAATCAATAAATATCAATCTGATTTACACAATAATTCAACTCGAAAACTAGTTTTTAAAAGGGTCAAAAAGATTCAAAGTATACTTGATACAAGATTAAAAAAATATCAATTTGAAACTTATAATGAATTTAACCGATATGGTAACCTAAAAGAATATAGGTTTTATCAGTTTGTTGTTGCATATAAAAAAGCTCTAGAAAATTATTATAAGGATGTTGTTTTCGATTAATTTCTTTAACTTAAATAAAATTATAAATATGGATTGTAATTGTAAGAGTTGTGAATGCACAAAATCATGTAATTGTACATGTTGTAATTGCTAGGTTCTTTTTTTAATACACTGAATATCAATGTATTACTAAAAGTTATTAACAATTTAAAGTTTAAATTTGTTTTTGTAAAATAGATTTATACTTTTATAAAACAATTAGAAAAGGAAACCTAATTAACTTCCTACTTTAAACGCAAGTTTGAATATAAATTGTAAACTCTTTAAGAATGACAAAAGCAGTAAAATTAACTGCTCATTGAAATAAAATTCAATCAATCTTAAAGAATTAGAAAGCCTGATTCACTTGTGAGTCAGGCTTTCTTAATTATAAACCTTATC
>JAQXBP010000038.1:0-24781 GCA_029252345.1 Flavobacteriaceae bacterium
GAGATTTGACCTGGAAAATTAAAATCTGTTTTATATATACTATTCACTAATTATTTTTTTCAACCTTATCATAAGCTTCTATAACCTTTTTTACAATTGGATGTCTAATTACATCCTTATCGTCAAGATAAATTATTTTAATTCCTCTTTTATTAGAAAGTATTTTTATAGCTTCCTGAAGCCCAGAATTTTCTTTTCTAGGAAGGTCTACTTGACCTGGATCTCCGGTTACCATAAATTTAGCACTCATCCCCATTCTTGTTAAAAACATTTTCATTTGAGCTGGAGTTGTATTCTGAGCTTCGTCAAGAATAACAAATGCATTATCAAGAGTTCTTCCTCTCATGAATGCTAAAGGGGCAATTTCAATAGTTCGGTCTTCTAGGAACTTTTCTAGTTTACTATAAGGAATCATGTCAGTTAAGGCATCATACAGGGGCTGCATATAAGGATCTAATTTTTCTTTTAGATCACCTGGTAGATATCCTAAATTTTCTCCAGCTTCAACAGCTGGTCTAGTTAAAATGATTTTTTTTATTTCTTTTTCTTTAAGAGCTTTTACTGCCATAGCTACTCCAGTGTATGTTTTACCTGTACCTGCGGGTCCAATAGCAAAAACCAAATCATTAGATTCGATAGAGTTATGAAGTTTCTTTTGATTTACAGTTTTAGCAAGAATAGGTTTGCCTGAAATACCATGAAGAATAAGTGAAGGTTTATCACCGTTAAACTTTACATCTTTGATAACTATATCATTTATGACATTTGGATCTATTGAATTATACTCTGAATAATAATTCAATAAACTTCTAAATTTCTTATCAAATATCTTTAATTCATTTTTTTCTCCAAGTGCTTTAATTGTTTGTCCTCGTTGGACAAGTTTTAATTTTGGAAAGCTTGATTTTAATGAATTTAAATTATCTCTTGAAAAAAAGTATTGTGGGTCAACATCCGTTAATTCAAATTGAAGATCACTCAATAGATTATATTTAAAAATTTGTTATAATAGATTATTTGATTCAAATTTACATAAATTTTATAAAATTTATTTATCTAATGTCTATCATAACATTAACAACTGATTATGGAAATAAAGACTATTTTGTTAGTTCTTTAAAAGCAAAGTTAATAAGTGATATAGATGAAATAAATATAGTTGATATATCACATAACATAAGCCCTTTTAATTTAACAGAGGCTGGTTATATTCTTGAAGGAGCATTTAATAATTTTCCAAGAGGAACTATACACATACTAAGCGTTGATTCAGAGTTAACACCCGAAAATAAACACATAGCAATAAAGTATGATGGGTGCTATTTTATAGGTGCTGATAATGGTGTTTTTTCACTAATATTTAGAGATAAAAAACCAGATCAAATTGTTGAAGTTAATTTGCATAGCAATTATAATTATGAAATTTCAGCAGATGATTTATTTGTTAAAGTAGCTGCTCATATTCACAGGTCAGGACCACTAAATGTTGTCGGAACAGAAATTAAGAGTATTAAAGAAATTACAAATTTAAGACCTGTTGTTAACACAGAAGAAAGTCAAATAATTGGTAGTGTAATCTATATCGATAATTATGGTAATGTTGTTACTAATATTACCAAAAAGTTGTTTAAACAAGTATCTAAAACTAGAGAGTTTACAATAAATGCTAGGAATGTTAAGTTCTCTAAAATTCATAAAAGCTACTCAGATGCAATTGATTTTAATCTTAATAAAAAAGATAGAGAAGAAGATGGAAAAAAAATTGCTTTATTTAATAGTCTTGGCTATTTACAATTAAGTATTTACAAAAGTAATCCTCATACTGTTGGAAGCGCCAGTTCGCTCTTTGGTCTAAACTATAGAGATGCAGTAAGTGTATATTTTTAGTGTTTGTATCTAGTAGATAACTTTTACTAGTTATAGTAAGAAATATAGTTTCAATTAAATATATTTGAAAAAAAACACATGAAATTCATTGTTTCTTCATCATTACTTTATAAAGAAATTCAAGTTTTAGGTGGTATTATCAATTCATCGAATACTCTTCCAATTCTTGATAACTTTTTATTTGAAATAAATAACAATACACTCGTTTTAAGCTCCTCTGATCTCGAATCAACAATGACCTCTCAAATCGAGATTGAGTCAACTTCAACTGATAAAATTGCAATATCGGCTAAGCTGCTTACAGATATACTTAAAACGTTTTCTGAGCAACCTTTGACCTTTATTAAAACTGATAGTAATACTATTGAAATTAGTGCTAGTAATGGTAAATATTCTCTAGCATATCTTAATGGAGATGAATTTCCAAAGCAAGTTGAGATTCTAGATGCACATGAAACTGTAATAAATGGATCTGATCTGGGAAATGCTATAAATTCAACAATTTTTGCTTCTGGAACAGATGATCTTAGACCTGTTATGAGTGGAGTTTTCTTTCAATTTAACAGTGAATCTCTAAAGTTTGTTGCTACTGACGCTCATAAGCTTGTTAAGTTTGAGACATCAGAATACACAGCTAATGAAGTTTCAGAATTTATTATGCCAAAAAAACCTCTTCAAATTTTAAAAGGCATCTTACAAACTGAAGGTTCTGATTTGACTATTCAACACAATGACTCAAATGCTAAATTTATATTTGATAAATCATCAATTACATGTAGATTAATTGATGGTAAATTTCCTAATTATGAAGCTGTCATTCCAAAAGACAATCCAAATGTTTTAACAATCGACAGGCAGTTATTCCTAAATTCCGCAAGAAGAGTAAGTATATTCTCTAATAAAACTACCAATCAAATTAGACTTAAACTTGCTGGATCATTATTAAATATAAGTGCAGAAGATTTTGATTTTAGTAACAAAGCTGATGAAAACTTAGAATGTCAATACTCTGGTGATGACATACAAATTGGTTTTAACTCAAAATTCTTGATTGAAATGTTAAACAATTTGGAATCTGATATGATTACTCTTTCAATGTCTCATCCTAATAGAGCTGGAATTATTAGACCTTTAAACGAAACCGATGAATCTAAGGAGTCAATCACCATGCTAGTAATGCCTGTGATGTTAAATGATAATGACTAATCAGCTGATTCTTTAATTCCTTCAGGTGACTTTTTGTAAACTCCGTCTTTTAACTTTTCTCTAATAGAAGCAAAAGCATCAAGTGTCTCAATAATATCAATTTCATTGTGAGAAGATGTTGGGATGAGTCTAAGTAGAATAATCCCTTTAGGAACGACAGGATATACGACTATTGAACAAAATATTTGATAATTTTCACGTAAATCTCTTACTAGTGCAAAAGCCTCTGGAATACTTCCTTCAAGATATACTGGTGTTACACAACTTTGAGTTGAACCAATATCAAAACCTCTTTCCTTTAATCCAGATTGAAGCTTATTAACATTTTCCCATAGTTTATTTTTCAACTCAGGTTTTGTCTTAAGTAATTCTAATCTTTTAAGTGCACCTATAACAAGTTGTATTTGAAGGGATTTTGCAAATACCTGTGAACGCATATTATATCTTAGGTAGCCAATTATCTCACTATCACCAGAAATAAAAGCACCAGTAGAAGCCATTGATTTAGCAAAAGTTGCAAAATAAACATCAATCTGATCCTGTACACCTTGTTCTTCTCCAGTTCCTGCACCAGTCTTTCCGAGAGTACCAAAACCATGTGCATCATCTACCAATAATCTAAATTTAAATTTATTCTTCATTTGAACAATTTCTTTAAGCTTTCCTTGTTCTCCTCTCATACCAAAAACACCTTCAGATATAACCAATATACCACCTCCTGTTTGTTCAGCCATTTTGGTTGCTCTTTCAAGATTTTTCTCAAGACTTTTCATGTCATTATGAAGGTATGTAAATCTTTTACCCATATGAAGTCTCACACCGTCTATTATACACGCATGAGCATCAATGTCATAAACAATAATATCATTCTTTGATACCAGAGAGTCTATTGTTGAGAGAATACCTTGATAACCAAAATTTAATAGATAAGCTGACTCCTTTGAGGTAAAGGCAGCTAATTGAGCTTCAAGTTTCTCATGAAATTCAGTATGACCTGACATTAAACGTGCACCCATAGGGTATGCACTTCCATGATCCTTAGCAGCCTCAGCATCAGTTTTTCTAACCTCTGGGTGATTAGCAAGACCTAAATAATCATTTACACTCCATGTAATAACTTCTTTACCATTAAATTTCATTCTATTTGATATCGGTCCTTCTAGTTTTGGGAAAGCAAAATAACCTTCAGCTATTGAAGCCCACTTTCCTAGAGGACCTTTATTTTTATATATTTTTTCGAATAAATCTTGCATAGTTTTTATATATAATTAATAGAATTTTTTTTAGGCTGATAGAAAGTACTATCGTAAAATCCTTGATTATTCATCCATTCATCTGAATAAATCTTACTAAGATATCTTGAACCATGATCTGGGAATACAACCACAACTAAACTATCCTTATTAAACTCATTTTCTTCATTTAGAATATTTGTAGCTTGAAATGCTGCACCTGATGTGTAACCAACAAACAAACCCTCATTTAAAGTAATTTCTCTAGCCATATGAGCACTATCAGAATCAGTCACTTTAACAAACTTATCAATAATTTTGAAATCAGTAGCTGAAGGAACTATATTTTTCCCTAACCCCTCAATTCTGTAGGAATAAATTTCATTAGGATCTATTTTACCTGTCTCATGGTATTTTTTTAGTATTGATCCATAAGCATCTACACCGATTATTTTAATCTTACTATTTTTCTCTTTAAGAAAACGACCTATTCCAGATATAGTCCCTCCAGTTCCACTACATGCAACTAAATGAGTGATTTTCCCATCAGTTTGATTCCAAATTTCGGGTCCTGTTGTTTGGTAGTTAGCTTCAACATTTAATTCATTAAAATACTGATTAATATATACTGAATCTTCAATTTCATTATTAAGTCTCTTGGCTACTTCATAATAAGATCTTGAGTCATCAGAAGAGACATTAGAAGGGCATACATATATATCCGCACCCAAGCATTTCATCATATTAATTTTATCCTTAGAAGCTTTTGAACTAACTGCTAAAATACATTTATATCCTTTTAAAAGAGAAACCATAGCAATGCTAAAGCCAGTATTACCAGATGTAGTTTCAATTATTGTACTTCCTTTTTTTAACAACCCTTTCTTCTCAGCTTGATTTAAAATATGAAGTGCAATTCGATCTTTATTTGAATGTCCTGGATTAAAAGCTTCATATTTTGTAAAATAAGAGCCTGGAAAGTCTTTAGTTATCTTATTTAGTTTGATAAGAGGTGTATTACCAATAAGCTCCAGTATGTTATTGAAAGGTTTATTGTCTTGTGACATTAGATCATTTAGATAAACAACAAATTTAAATAAAAAAACTAGTAATCACATGAAAAATTTCCAATAGGAGACCCATCTGGAATCTTTGTCTTTTCAATTGGTTTATATTGATCAGGATTACTTAAAAATCCATCAATTTTACTTATTAAAAAACGATTATAATTATTAAGATTATTAGATAAATTATTCATAGTATCCATTATACTTGCTAGGATTATGGACTTTGATAGATCATTTGTTCTTGAGTTGTTAAAAGACATAAAAAGATGATCTAAATAAAGTGATGAAGTATTTTTATTAACTGATTCTTCGTAAGTATTCAATTTTTTATTATCAAAAATTGATTTACTTATTTCCGCTAAATAATTTTCAAGAGTTAAAATATCATCTCCAAATATATTTTGTTGATTAATTCTATTAATTCTCTCAGAGTTTAACAGAAAAGTTAAAGTGTGATTAATTAAAGAACTTGAAGTATTAATATAGTCGAAAGTAACACCAGTATTAGAAACAAAGTTTTCTCTTGTTCTAGGATTTCTAAATGATCTAGGAGATAAAATATCAATTAAATTATTAGGAAGAACAAGATTCTTTGGTTTTAAAACACTTAATAAAGACTCAAGGGATTTCCTTTGAAGTTTACTATCAACAAACTTGATTTTATCATTATCATTATTTTTGACAAAATAAAGATAATCTACTCCTCCAATAGCTTTAGCAGCAGCTTCAATCTGATACCTATGTAACATATAAATTGGCACTAAAATATCTTCTATTCTGTCATAAGGTTCACCTTCAACTAGGTTGTCCAAGTCAATATTTTTTAACGCTAAATCACGAACTTTTAAAAGCTTATTTAATTCTTTGTATGGAAGTTCACCATTATCCCATAAGTGTGAAAATGCATTAGCGCTTCCTACAGGTCTTGAATCTGAGTCACTTAAAAAATATAATCCATTTTTTTGAGCTTCATTAATAATTTTATCTAACTCATTATTTTCATTTTTTGTATTTGGAAAATCCCTGTAAGCGTATTGTACACTTACTTTATCCCAGTCACCTATATTTTCTGAATATGCATCAGCAATACTTATTTCACCATCTACTAAATCTATTTTTGGATGAGGATAATCCATTACTGATGATCTATTATTAGCACTAGATATATAATTGTGAGCAAATCCTAAAGTATGTCCTATTTCATGGGCAGATAACTGTCTAATTCTATCAAGAGAAGTTTTTTTAATTAAAGACTTATTTTGAATATTATTAGGGTTATCTACTAGTCCACTTAAAATCATGTAGTCTTGTCTAACTCTTAAACTTCCGAGACTGACTTGACCTTTAATAATTTCACCAGTTCTGGGATCTACTATGCTTGCACCATAACTCCAACCTCTTGTTGACCTATGAATCCACTGAATTAGATTATACCTTACATCCATTGGGTCAGCATCTTCAGGTAAAACTTCAATTCTGAAAGCATTTTTATAACCTGCACTTTCAAAAGCTTGATTCCACCAATTCCCTCCTTCAATTAATGCTGTCTTAACTGGTTCGGGAGTTCCGTTATCTATATAATAAATTATAGGCTCTACAGGTTCACCAATTTCATCATTAGGGTTCTTTTTATTCAATCTGTGCCTAACAATAAATCTTTGCTCTAATTTTTCATCTATAGGAGTAGAATAATCATAAACTATAAATGGATTACTTCCACTTCTTGGATCAAATTTCCTTTTGTTGTAATTATTATCTGGAAGTTTAACGAAAGAGTGGTGTTGATTCACGGTAAGGTTAGTAGCTGTTGGTGTTACACTTCTAACTAGATTACCTGAGGGGGTCCCCTTGAATGTAAGTAGAACATCAAACTCAATATTTTCAGGAAAAGCCTTTGTCCTCTGTAAATCAATAGCTGACATAGATTTATCAAGACTATAAGAGCCTGAATTTGAGTATCTTAATCTTTGTGAGACTCCATGAGCATCATTTAATAAAAATGGTGTTAAATCAATTTTAAATGATTCAGCTGATTTTTCAACTATCTCAAAACCAAATAATACAGATCTTGCAAAAGCTTCCTCTACAGCTTTATTTTCAAGTTCGTTGGATGAGTTAGATATATATCTTAAGTTAGGCTGAATTAATAGGATTTTATTGCCTCTTTTAGTGAAATAAACAATTCTAGAATTTCCCAGTTGCCCCCTATCTAATCCCAAATCATTATTACCTACTCCTCTGCTTAACGAATTTATATAAAGAAACTCATCGTCAAGCTTATCAATTTCAAGAATTATTTTACCAGAATCATCACTATATGAAAAATTCATAAAACCCTGAAAGTCTGTTTCTTGTGAAAAAGAAAAGTTTGAAATTAAAATAAATGACAAAAGAAATTTTTTCATAACCAATTTTTTAGAAATATAATTTTTTTTTTCGAATTCATATAATTAATTTGAGACATGTTTTCAAAGGAAAATATAAAAGGAGTTAAGAAACGTATTGATACGTTAAGGGGGTATCTTTGACGTAGAATCAAAAAATGAGATTCTTAATAAACTTGAAAAAGAATCTTCCTCTCCTGACTTTTGGTCTAAACCTAAAGAAGCAGAGCAAATTGTAAAAAAAATACAAAGTCTAAAAAAGCAATTATCTGAATTCTTAGATCTTAATATTCAATATGATGATGTTATAGTTCTAAGTGAATTTCTTTTAAATAAGGAAGTGACTGAAGCAGAAATTAATGAATCTTTCGATAAGTTACTTATTTCATTAGAAGACATAGAATTTAAAATGATGCTGAGTAAGAAAGAGGATAAAATGAGTGCAATACTCCAAATAACTGCAGGTGCAGGTGGTACAGAGTCCTGTGATTGGGCTGAAATGTTGATGAGAATGTATCTAATGTGGGGCGAAAAAAATAATTTTAAAATCAAAGAATTAAATAATCAGTCAGGAGATGTTGCTGGAATTAAGACTGCAACAATTCAAATTGATGGTGAATATGCATTTGGTTGGTTAAAAGGAGAAAATGGAGTGCATAGACTTGTGAGAATATCTCCATTCGATAGTAATGCTAAACGACATACATCTTTTGCATCAATTTATGTTTACCCTTTAGTTGATGATACTATTGAGGTTATTATTAACTCATCTGACCTTACATGGGACACAATGAGATCAGGTGGAGCAGGTGGTCAAAGTGTAAATAAAATCGAAACAGCTGTAAGATTAAAACACAAACCAACAGGAATAACCATTGAAAATTCAGAGACAAGATCACAATTAGATAATAAAGAAAAAGCGTTAATGTTATTGAAATCTCAACTATATGAAATTGAAATACAAAAGAATAATGAAGAAAAAAAGAAAATTGAAGAATCTAAAAAGAAAATTGAATGGGGTTCACAAATAAGGAACTATGTTCTCCATCCATATAAAATTGTAAAGGATGTTAGAACTGGTTTTGAATCAGGAAATACTGAGAATATATTAAACGGAGATATAAATGACTTTCTTAAATCTTTTTTATTAAATCGTTAAAAAATTAGAAATAAAATTGATTTATTAAAATATTAGAGTAATTTCGCTAAAATTATTAAAAATTAAAATATGAGTACAGGATTAGTAAAATTCTTCAACGAGACCAAAGGATATGGTTTTATTAAAGAAGATGATAACGATACAGAACATTTCGTTCATGTTTCAGGTCTTATTGACAGGATAGCAGAGGGAGATAAAGTAGAATTTGAATTAAAAGAAGGTAATAAAGGTTTAAATGCTATTAACGTAAAAGTTATTTAATTTCCCCTATTACAATATAAAAAAGCCCCAATGGGGCTTTTTTTTTGCTTTATACTGAATGTTTAAGAAGAATATTAAACTTTATGATATCTAGAAAGGCATATCATCATCATCATCATCTTTATTAGTAGGTTCACTAAAGTCGCTTAATTTATTTTCAGGATTAAGTTTGGATTGAAACTCAAATGGTGAGTCAAAACCTCCCAGATCTTCAAATTTTCCAAGATTAGGAATAAATTTAAGCTTAATTGAGTCCAATGCTCCGTTTCTATGTTTAGCTACAATAAATTCTCCTTGACCCTCAGAAGGTGTTTTCATATCATCATCCCATTCTGTAATACCATAGTATTCTGGTCTGTAAAGAAAGGAAACAATATCAGCATCTTGCTCAATTGCACCAGACTCTCTAAGGTCAGACAAAATTGGTCTTTTAGTACCACCTCTAGTTTCAACAGCTCTTGAAAGCTGAGATAATGCAATTACAGGAATATCTAGTTCCTTAGCTAGTGCTTTAAGATTTCTTGATATAGTTGAAATTTCTTGTTCTCTGTTACCGGCTTTATTAGAAGAACCTATGTTCATCAACTGTAAATAATCAATAATTATAAGTTTAATCCCATGAGATGAAGCTAACCTTCTTGCTTTAGCTCTTAATTCAAAAATTGTTAAAGATGGACTATCATCTATAAATAGTGGTGCTGATTCAAGATCTGTAACTTTAATATTTAGTTGTTTCCATTCATGTGGTTCAAGTTTACCTGTTCGAAGTTTATCAGAAGATAAACCTGTTTCAGATGATATCAATCTAGTAATAAGCTGAACTGAAGACATTTCAAGTGAAAAGAAGGCAACAGGAATTCCTTGTTTAACTGAGATATTTCTTGCCATAGAAAGTGCTAAGGCAGTTTTTCCCATACCAGGTCTTGCTGCAACAATTACAAGATCACTTGGTTGCCAACCAGAAGTAAGCGCATCAAGCTTTTCAAATCCTGTTGAAACTCCACTAAGTCCCTCTTGTTTTGCAATTTCCTCGATTCTAGTCTTAGCTCTAATTACAAGGTTTTGAGCAGATTCAGTTGATGTTTTGATATTTCCTTGTGCAACATCATATAATTTTGATTCAGCTTCATCTAAAAGATCCATCACATCAGTACTTTCATTGTATGACTTCTGAATAATTTCATTAGAAATTGTAATTAATTTTCTTTGAATATATTTCTGAAGTATGATTCTAGAATGAAATTCAATATGAGCAGAGGATGAAACTTTTTGAGAAAGACTGATTAAATAAAAATCACCTCCTGCAGGTTCAAAATTTTTATTCTTTTTTAAATCTGCAGAAACAGTTAATAAATCAATTGGTTCAGATTCTCTAAAAAGTCTTTCTATAGATTCATAAATAAGCTGATGAGATCTTTTATAAAAGACTTCTGGAGATAATAATTCAATTATTTCATTAACACCCTTTTCATCAATAAGCATGGCTCCTAAAACAGCTTCTTCCAAATCAATTGCTTGAGGCGGGATTTTACCATCAGACAAGTTTACTACAGCTTGATTTTCAGTTTCATAAATTTTAAGGGGGTTCCTTTTTTCCATTTAGTAAATGTATGGAAAATGATTTTTTTAGGATCACATTTAACTTATGATATTAGTTTAAAGTTTAAACAAATAATTTGTTAATAAGTAGTTGATTTTGTTAATACTGATATTAACCTTTAAAGTTTCCGATTTTAGTAAACTTTTTCCTTCTAGATTCAATCATTTTATCTTTTGACAATGATCTTATTTTTTTTGTAAAGTATAAAATGTTTTCTTTAACAGACTGATATGCTTCAGATGGATTATAATGAGCTCCTCCAAGAGGTTCATCAACAATTTTATCAATTAATTTATTCTTAAGCATATCTTTTGCAGTAAGCTTTAAAGCTTCAGCAGCTTCCTCTTTATGATCCCAGCTTCTCCAAAGAATAGATGAACATGATTCTGGAGAAATAACAGAATACCAAGTATTTTCAAGCATTAAAATTTTATCTCCAACACCTATACCTAATGCCCCTCCTGAAGCTCCTTCTCCAATTACGATACATATTATTGGAACCTTAATATTCATCATTTCATAAATATTTCTTGCAATTGCCTCACCTTGGCCTCTCTCCTCGGCCTCAAGTCCGGGAAATGCCCCTGGAGTATCGATTAATGTGACTATTGGAATATTAAATTTTTCTGCTTGCTTCATTAATCTTAGTGCTTTTCTATATCCTTCTGGATTAGACATTCCAAAATTCCTATACTGTCTAGTTTTTGTATTATATCCTTTTTGAGTACCCACAAACATATAAGACTGATCATCAATTTTACCCAATCCTCCTATCATAGCTTTGTCATCACCAACGTTTCTATCCCCATGTAATTCAAGGAATGATTCTCCACAGATATTATTTATATAATCTAAAGTATAAGGTCTATTTGGGTGACGTGATAGTTGGACTTTTTGCCAAGCAGATAGATTTCCGTAAACATCTTTCTTTGCGTCAACTAATTTTTTTTGAAGAAGATTATAAGTCTTTGTTATATCAACATCACTTTCATTTTCAATAGACTTACACTTATCAATTTGATCTAAAATTTCTTTTATAGGAACTTCAAATTCTAAAAACTCCATAGCTAAGATTTTTGTAAATATAGTTTAATTATGTAATCTATCTAATTGCTTTTTTTAATAAAAAAAGAGCAATAGTAAGAAAGACAAAAAGTATTCCCCAAGAAGCTATAGCTGGTGAAAAGTTTGACTTTATTACTAGTACGCTGAAAATTTTATCTAAAAATATAAATAAGAAACCTAGAGATACTCCAATAGCAAGATTACTTCCGGTACCACCCCTCTTTTTGAATGATGAAACTGATATAGCTATCAAGGTCAAAATAAAACAAGAAAGAGGTATTGTATATCGCTTATGACGAACAAGTAAATGTGAATTAATCAAAGGTGAACCTGCTCTTCTTTCGTAACGAATTAATTCATTTAATTCAAAGAAATTTAAAGTTTCCGCAACATAATTTAAAGGAGCTAAATCATCAATATCAAAATCCAGAATAGTATCTTTTCTTGTAATTTTTTTTATAATTTCTTGATCCCCAATAATCGATCTTTTAACAAAATTAGTTAATCTAAATATAGAATCATCCCATCTAATAGTCGTAGCTGTTATTTTATGTTTTAACTCATTACCATCAAAATTTTCAAGAGTAAAATTTAATCCTCTTTTTCTAGAAGGATCGTAAGCACTAACATAAATATATTCTTTATCATTTATTTGTTTAAAGAGTCTAGATGTTTTTCTTTTTTCCTCAGACTTAACATATTCAGAAACAAATTCATTAAAATTTTGATTAGATTTTGGAACTACAAACATACCTGCAAAAAGTGCAAATAAAACAATTAAAGATGCTGAAATAAAGTATGGCTTAGTAAACCTTTGAAAAGAAAGACCGGAAGATAAAATAGCAGTAATTTCAGTATTATTAGCTAATCTGGATGTAAAGAAGATAACTGCTAAAAAAAGAAAAACTGGATAAAGCTGACTTCCAAAATACCACACAAAATCAATGTAATAACTTAATATTAAGTCAGCAGGAACCTCATTTTCTCTAAACTTATCAATCTTTTCTGCAAAATCAACCATTATTCCTATTGGAATAAATAAACCAAACATCACAAAAAAAGTAGTTAGATATTTTTTGATTATATACTTATCTATAATCTTCATAAAATCAAAATTAATAAAGTAATTAACATCATAAATATATTGTTAATTATTTCTATGAAATAAATGATAAAAAGAATTTAAAGAGTTTTGTTTCTCCTATGTTTAATCATACATTTACCAGCATATGAATGAAGATTTAGAAAAGTTAGTCCCCCAAGTTCGTAGAGATATTTTAAGAATGGTTCATACAGTTAATTCTGGTCATCCTGGTGGTTCGCTTGGTTGTGTTGAATTTTTTGTTACCCTTTACAAAAGAATTCTTGAGGGTGATGGTAACCAAAGAGATATGTTTATTTTATCTAATGGTCATATATCACCAGTCTATTATAGCACTCTTGCTAGAAGTGGGTATTTTGATATAAAAGAATTAGATACTTTTAGAAAAATTAATTCTAGACTTCAGGGACATCCAACCAATCATGACGGTTTACCTGGAATAAATATTTCCTCTGGCTCACTTGGCCAAGGAGTTTCAGTTGGTTTAGGAATAGCACTATCTAAAAAATTAAATAATGATCCTAGCCTTGTATATGTTTTAACTGGAGATGGAGAACTTCAAGAAGGTCAAAATTGGGAAGCATTTATGTATGCTTCAGCTAATAAAGTTGATAACATAATTGTTACTGTTGACTTTAATGGACAACAAATAGATGGTTCAACAGAGGATGTTTTGGATATAGGAGATTTAAATCAAAAATTTGAATCATTTGGATGGAAAGTTCTTGAAGTTGATAAAGGAAATTCTTTAGACATGATTTATGAGACATTAAATGCTGCTAAAGAAAATTCAAAAAAAGGAAAACCTGTAGTGATTTTAATGAAGACAGTAATGGGCAACGGTGTTGACTTTATGATGCATACTCATGAATGGCATGGAAAAGCACCAAATGATGAACAACTTAAAATTGCATTAAATCAAAATCCTGAAACTTTAGGTGACTATTAATATGGAAAATTATATAAATCAAGGAGATAAAGATACAAGATCTGGTTTTGGAGAAGGACTTACAGAACTAGGAAGATCAAACAAAAATGTTGTAGCATTATGTGCAGATCTTACTGGTTCATTAAAAATGAATGAATTTGCAAAAGAAAACCCAGAAAGATTTTTTCAAGCAGGAATTGCAGAAGCAAATATGATTGGGCTTGCAGCTGGACTTGCAACTGGTGGAAAAATACCTTTTACAGGAACATTTGCAAACTTTTCAACTGGAAGAGTATATGATCAAATTAGACAATCAGTAGCCTATTCTAATAAGAATGTTAAGATATGTGCTTCTCATGCAGGAATAACTTTAGGTGAAGATGGTGCTACTCATCAAATATTAGAAGATATTGGGTTAATGAAGATGCTTCCTGGGATGACCGTAATTAATACGTGTGACTTTAATCAAACTAAAGCTGCTACCATTGCGATTTCTAATCATGAAGGTCCTGTTTATTTGAGATTTGGGAGACCCAAAGTTGCAAATTTCACAGATGTATCTCAAAGATTTGAAATTGGAAAAGGATTAAAACTAAAAGAAGGCTCAGATGTTACAATTGTTGCTACAGGTCATCTTGTTTGGGAAGCATTAAAAGCATCAGAGACTTTATCTAAAAAAGGAATAAATTCTGAAATAATAAATATTCATACAATTAAACCTTTAGATGAAGATATTATTTTGGAATCAGTTTCTAAAACTGGATGTCTTGTATCAGCTGAAGAACATAATATTTTTGGTGGACTAGGTGAAAGTGTCTCTAGATTACTAACTACAAAAATGCCAGCTCCACAGGAGTTTGTTGGTACTAAAGATACCTTTGGTGAGTCAGGAACTCCATTAGAGCTTATGGATAAATATGGGTTGAACAGTTCTTCAATTTGTGAATCAGCAGTTAAGGTGGTTAAAAGAAAATAATGAGTGGCACGCTTATTGCACTTCATTAAGCATGAGATACATATTAATATTAATTATATTTTTTTCTTCCAATCTATTTTCCCAAGGTAATTTAGGGGTAAACTTCGGTCTTAATGATGATAACTTTGGAACTATTGAAAACATAAGTAATAAAATTGATAATTATAATCTTGACATCAAAAATTCAACAGGTTTTCAATTTGGAGTTTTTACAGAAATTGATTTAATTACTTTCTACATTAGACCAGAGCTAAATCTTATTTTTTCAAAATCTAAAAATGCCACTGCATATGAAGGAAACTCAATATTAGATCAATCCATTAATATAGCAGAACATTCATATAAATCAACTGATATTCAGGTTCCTATAATATTTGGTTACAAAATTTTAGGTCCACTAAGTATTTTTGCAGGTCCTGCATTTAAATATAGCCTCTCTAATTCTAGTAATAAATTCGATTTAGAAGATATAAAAGATAAATACACTTTGAGTTTACTTCTTGGATCAAGAGTTAAATTTAGATCTTTAAGCCTGGGTTTAAGATATGAAAGAGGTCTTAACAATAAAGAGTTATTAATTATTAATGCTAATGGAGTTAATCTTGAAAATTCTAATGTTGATATAACCACAAATAAATTATCATTAAATCTATCATATGATATTCCTTATGGATTATTTAAAAGGAAAAATAATTAGTTATCTGGATCTAGATAGTCAGGAATTCCATCATTATTAGAATCATCTATAATAGAGTCATTGTTCTTATCTAATTCATTTACTGTTAGTACTCCGTCACCATCATCATCAACATCATACATATTCCATAAATTATCACCATCAGTGTCATCACCAAATGGTTTATTATCACCATCTATATCTTCAAAAATTGATAATATTCCATCATTGTCATGATCTGTATCAGTGTGAGTCATTAGTTTTACGGCAAAAATTAAAGGTGAATACTCAGGTATACTTCCAGAACTTGTATTTTCAAAATAACCAATTCCTGAAGGGATAAAAAACAAACCAACGCCGAAGGAATTATATTCAATTGTTCCATTAGAGTTTTCCAGATACTTACCTGTTCTAAGCTCTGAGACACCTTCTCTAAATCCTTGAAGAGAATTAGCTAAATCTATCCAAATAGGAAACTTACGATTATCAAATGAACTTCCATCAATAAGTTTTCCATCATATGCAACATATACAGAATCAGCAACTGAAGGTTGTCTATTTGAACCTTCACGAGCTATAATATAATATAGGTTGTGAGAAGTAATTTGACCGTCAGTATCTGTAACATCAACTGTTTTTACACTTGCCTGTTCAAAGAGAGATAATCTTGAAGAATCATTAGTGATTGTATCAAGTTTTATTTTAACATCAGATTCATTATTAAAATCTTCATAATTATAAGTATGAGTTTTCAAGTATGTTTCAAGCAGATCTTGATCAACTAGAACTTGTTCACTATAATCTCTAATGGTATATGTAGGTGTCGTATTGTCGTCTTTATCACATTGAATAAAGAATAATAAAACAGGAAATAGAAAAAATAATTTTTTCTTCATAATTTAGTGCGAAGATACAATAATACTTTATTTATTTAAAAGAGTATTCTCATGAAAAAACTAACTATTCAAAACTTAATTTTAGACTATACAGATGTTGAAAATAAAATTCAAAGAATCGGATTACAAATTTTAGAAGACAATATAGACAGGTCAAAAATCATCTTATTTGGAATCTCAGATAATGGTAAATTAATTGCAGAGAAACTGATAGCTCACTTGAACAAAATATCTAAGCTAGAAATTGAATTAATTAAAGTAAATCTTGAAAGTGATTCTATTTTATATGATAAAGAATTTGATGTTAAAAATGAATCTATACTAATTGTTGGTGATGTTTCACATTCTGGAAAAACTATGCAATTAGTTATAAGCGATCTTATTCAATATAACCCACTAAAAATAAAAACTTCTGTAATAATAAATAGGGATCATGCGTTATTTCCAGTAAAGATTGATTATTCTGGGTTGAGTTTGTCTACATCAGTAAACGAACATGTAGACGTTATAATCGATGAAAAAAAACGATTTAGTGTATATTTAAGCTAATTTACTAGTAATTAATTTCACAACTTCACTAGGCTTAAAGTTATCTGTTAAAAGTTTAATCTTTGATTTTTCATAATAATAACTTCTCTCAAATAAATGTTTTGTGATAAATTCCTTCAATTGACTTTGATCATTTAAATGTGAAATTAAAGGACGATTATTAACCGTATCTTTTAATCTATTAACTAAAGTGTCAATATTTGCCTTAAGATATATCGAAGTTGAATTTGGAGATTCATTAATTATATTTAAATTATTCTGAAAACAAGGAGTTCCCCCTCCAGTAGATATTATCTTGTTTTCCTCTAGCAAAGAAATTTCTTTTAGATATCTGTTTTCAATTTTCCTAAAGTAGACCTCATTTTTTTTATCAAAGATTTCAGACACTTTTTTACCCTCTTTCTCTTCAATATAATCATCTAGATCATAGAACTTAAAACCATTTGTTTGAGATAATAATCTACCAACAATAGATTTACCTGCCCCCATATATCCAATTAAAAAAATAGTATTCAACATTTTAATTTAAGTAACAAATTTATAATAAAAAAGATCATTGCATAATCAATATTTCAATGTATATTTGACCTCTTTTTCAGACCTGGTAGCTCAGTTGGTAGAGCATCTCCCTTTTAAGGAGAGGGTCCTGGGTTCGAGCCCCAGCCAGGTCACTACCCATTATTTTTATTGCCTACGTGGTGAAATTGGTATACACGCTACCTTGAGGGGGTAGTCAGCTTATGCTGGTGGAGGTTCGAGTCCTCTCGTAGGCACTTCAGCTTTTATTTATTGGATTAGTTTATTTTTTTCTAAACAAACTTTTAATACCGGAAAATATTCCTTTTGATTTAGGTTTCTCCTCTACAGCAGCTTCCTTAACGGGTTTCTCCTCTACAGCAGCTTCCTTAACGGGTTTCTCCTCTACAGCAGCTTCCTTAACAGGTTTCTCCTCTACAGCAGCTTCCTTAAAAGGTTTCTCCTCTACAGCAGCTTCCTTAAAAGGTTTCTCCTCTATAATATTTTTCTTAGCTTCTACAGTTGATTCTATATCGTCAGTTACAGTATCCGGCTTTGGTTGATTAGCTTGGTATTCTTTTAACATTTTTTCTTCCATCTCTTTACCTTTCTTAAAAACAAAAGTTTTCTCCAGATTTCGATTAAATAAATCAGAATCAAACTCTCCTCCCTCTTTCTTTAGATTATGCCATTCTCCATTCTCATAAACTTCAATATCAAGATTGTTTATACTTAGAGGACTAAAAGTAGCATACCACTCAGATGGGTCAGCTCCTTTTGATTTACCTAATTCAGCCATTTTATCCCACAAAAGAGGATTCACTTTTGACTTATGCTTGTATTTTGCAAATGTTACAAAGAGTGAGTTTAAATTAGTAACAAATCTTGCACATCCAATATACTTCTCAAATTCCTCAGGAGTATTAAGGTCAAACTCTTTTTTTCCATCATTAAATCTCTTAAATGCTGAGTATTCCCATTTAGAATTAGTTGTAAACCAAAGACCTGGTTTTTTGACTTTCAGCATCTTCTCAGTTTGAGATGTAAGTATCTTTCCTACTTTAAAAATTTCAATTAAATGAGAAAGAGATGTGTAATGATAAATTAAAGTTTTTTCCATTTTTCAAAGATATGAATTGATTTACTCTTTTTACTTATTTTTGTAGTATGAAATCAATCTTCGATAAAGTTTCAAATGACTGTAGTAAACTTGTAATAAAGAGATATAGTACATCTTTTTACTTCTCAAGCAGTCTACTTTCCAAAACAATAAGACAAGATATATTTAATATATATGGTTTTGTTAGACTAGCAGATGAAATAGTAGATACATTTCATGAATATCCTAAAAAAGAATTATTAGATGATTTTGAAAAAGAGTTGTGGAGAAGTGTTGATAATAAAATCAGTTTAAATCCTATCCTTAATTCATTTCAATATACTGTCAATAAATATTCAATTCCAAAGGGTTTGATAAACTCATTTCTAGATAGTATGAAAATGGATTTAGAAAAAACAGAATATAAAAGTGTAGAAGAATACAAAAAATACATATACGGATCAGCAGATGTTGTTGGTTTAATGTGTTTAAAGATATTTGTCAAAGGTTCTGAAGAATCTTTCACTGAACTAAGTCCATTCGCCATATCATTAGGTTCTGCATTTCAAAAGGTTAATTTTTTAAGAGATTTAAAAGATGATTCAAATGTTTTAAACAGGGTCTATTTTCCAAATGTTGATATGAATAACTTTAATGATAAAGCAAAAAAAGAAATTATTTTAGAAATTGAGAAAGACTTTGCAAATGCAGTCAAAGGTATAGCTAAGCTTCCAAAAAATTCAAAATTTGCAGTTTATATAGCTTACAGGTATTATAATAAATTGTTGAAAAAATTAAAACGTACATCCTCTGAAAATATTGTTAAAAAAAGGATTAGAATTCATAATCATCAAAAGTTTCTTGTAATTGCAAGATCTTATGTTAAGTATCAATTAAATTTAATTCAATGGATATAATTATTTGGGTTTTTACAGTATTAGTTACGTTTATAGTTACTGAATTCACAGCATGGTTTAACCACAAGTACTTAATGCATGGTCCTCTCTGGATACTTCACAAAGATCATCACAAAAAGGATCATAAATCATGGTTTGAAAGAAATGATTTATTCTTTTTTTTCTATGCTTTTTTAAGCATTACTTTTGTTGTGCTGTGGGGGCAAGGTTTTTGGTTAGGACTTCCAATTGCTATTGGTATTGGTATGTATGGATTAGCTTACTTTATAGTTCACGATATATTTATTCATCAAAGATTTAGAATATTTAGAAATATAGATAATAAATATGCTAGGGGCGTAAGAAGAGCACATAAAATACACCACAAGAACATAGACAAACATGGAGGAGAGTGCTTTGGAATGTTAATTGTACCAAAGAAATACTTCAAGTAGTTCTTACTCTTTTATCCAATTATAAACAAAATCACAATAACTACTATCTGCATTAACATTTACAAATGTTTCTTCAATTTTCTCTTCCATCCACTTTTTGATAGTTTTTAGCTGTTTATCAGTAAGAGCTAATTCTTTGATTTTAACGTAATCTTGAGAAAACTCGGCTTTATGCTCATCGAATCTATTTGTTATTTTCAAAATCTTATACTTGGACACGCTATTATCAGTATTATCTAATAGTGGCATACTCATCTGATTATCATTTAAATCTTTTACCTGTGAATATAGTAAAGGATCCATCTTTGTTAGCTCAAATCTGGTATCATTAGTACTTGGATTAATAAGTACACCTCCATTTAACCTAGTTTCTCTTTCATCAGAGAATCTAAGAGCAGCATCTGAAAATGTAATTTCATCATTTGCAATTCTTTCTCTTAATTTATCAACTTTCTCTTTAGCAGATTTCAATTCATCGTCTGAAATTTTTGGTATCAACAGAATGTGTCGTATATCAATTTCCTGACCCCTAATTTTATCTACTGCAAGAATATGCCAACCAAAATCAGTTTTAAAGGGTTGTGATATTTCATCTTCTCTAAGGCTGAAGGCTACATCCCTAAATTCTTTTGCCATCCTGGGTTTCTTTCTATTTAAAGTATATTTTCCTCCTTTACTTCTTGATCCAGGATCTTGAGAATATAAAAGTGCTTTAGAGGCAAAACTCATTCCACCTTCTAGAATATCTTCTCTAAAAAGCTTTAATTGATCTATAATTCTTTGATTCTCTTCTTCAGAAACTTTTGGTTCAATAACTATTTGAGCAATCTCGAGCTCTGTTCCAAAAATAGGTAAATCAATTTTTGGAATGTTCTGGAAGAATTGTCTTACTTCTTCTGGAGTTATTTCAACTTTTTCAACAATTGATTCTTGCATCATTTCCGAAAGTCTTTGAGTTTTATTTATCTCAAATAATTCATCTCTAAAAGAAATTTCATCTCTTTTCTTGTAGAATTCTAAAACTTTTTCAATTCCTCCCAGTTGTTCAGTAAAATATTCAAGCTGTCTATCAACATAGTCATAGATTTCATTATCAGAGAGCTCAAGACTATCTTGAATTGCATGATGAGCATAAAGCTTATCCTCCATTAATTTTCCAAGTAATTGACATTTTGAAACACCTCTAGTAGTAATACCTTGAGACTCCATATCAATAAGTACCTTATCTATATCGGAGTCAAGTATTATAAAGTCTCCTACCACAGAAGATATCCCATCAATCTTAATTTTCTCTTGAGAAAAAGAGAATTGAAAAACTAATAATAAAAACAGACTATTTAAAAATCTCATATTTCCTTGATTTAAGTGCATCATTTAGAATTTCTTTATTTAAACTTTGTAATAATTGTAATTTCCTTTGATTGATAATTGTTGACTTTATTCTATCGTAAAGATAAGATATTGGAGGAATATTTCCAGATTTAAGTATATCCTTAATAATAAAGATATTTACGTATTGTGAATCTTCAATTGTAAACAATTTATTTTTAATTAAATATTCAGATTTATTCTGTTGATTTATAAATTGTAATGAAGAAATAACATCTCTTTCTGTGTACCAAATTGAATCTTTCAATTTTAAATCAGCAAATTGAAAATTTAATGAATCCAAAAAGAGTCTATCCTCCTCATTAATTCTTAATATAGATCTTCTAATTCTACTAAGATTAATATTATCATTAGGAACCTTTATATATCGATATTTAATTAAATTTTCATTTAATTTAAAATTAATGTTATTTAATCTATAAAAGGAATCAACTTGGGAAATTGATACAATAGAATCAATTCTTGTGTTCACAATTAAATCCTTATAAGAATTAATATATAAGTCAACTTTGTAATTATCAACTAATTCATCAATTTCATTCTTTTTTGATTGTGAAAGATTGACTAGAGAAAGGTCATAAAGAACTTTTTCTTTTGCCCAAGATTCAACAAAATTTATGTACTTCCTAATACTATCTTCTTCAGAAATAAATTTTGGTAAATCATTTTCATATAAAAAATCCTCACCTGCTCTGGCTATAAGATCATTAGATCTATTGTTTGATAGATTTGTACACCCAATAAATAGAAATAAAAATAATAGTATAGTGACTAACCTGTTCAAAGATTATAGTTTTGGTGGGCTGTAATTAGGAGCTTCTTTTGTTATAGAGACATTATGGGGATGACTCTCTCTGATTCCAGAACCTGTGATTTTAACAAATTTAGATGATTTTTTTAATGTTTCAATATCCTTAGAACCACAGTAACCCATACCTGATCGTAGACCACCTACAAATTGGTGAATACTCTCATTTAACTGTCCTTTATATGGGACTCTTCCAACGATGCCTTCAGGAACCAATTTTCTTTTGTCTGATTCATTAGACTGAAAATATCTATCCTTACTTCCTTTTTGCATAGCTTCAACTGAACCCATACCCCTGTAAGACTTAAACTTTCTCCCATCATAAATAATGGTTTCACCCGGAGATTCTTCAGTTCCAGCTAGAAGTGAGCCTAGCATCACAGAATCAGCTCCAGCTGCAATAGCTTTTGATATATCCCCTGTGTATCGAACACCTCCGTCAGCTATTAAAGGTATTTTAGATTTTTTAAGAACTTCAGAAACTTCTAAAATTGCTGATAATTGGGGAAAACCAACTCCAGCAACTATTCTGGTTGTACATATAGATCCAGGACCAATTCCAACTTTAATTCCATCAGCACCGTTCTCTTTAAGATAATTTGCAGCTTCAGCAGTAGCAATATTTCCAACTACAATATCTATATCTGAAAAGGAGTCTTTAAGATTTTTTAAAACATCACCTACTCTACTTGAGTGAGCATGTGCAGTATCAACAACTAGAGCATCTACTCCAGCTTTAATAAGTATTTCAGCTCTCTTTTTATAGTCATTATCTGTACCAATAGCAGCAGAAACCATCAATCTTCCCAATTTATCCTTATTAGATGTTGGCTTTTCAGAATGTTTATTAATATCTCTAAATGTAATTAGTCCAATAAGTGTTCCTTTTGAATCTACAACAGGGAGTTTTTCAATCTTATGTGTTTGAAGAATATCTTCAGCTTGAGACATTGAAGTACCAGCTTTTGCAGTTATTAAATTTTTAGTAGTCATAACTTCAGATAATTTTTTTGAATTATCTTTTTCAAATCTTAAATCTCTGTTTGTAACTATTCCAATTAACTTTCCTGTATCTGAGACAATTGGAATTCCTCCAATTTTATATTTTTTCATGTTATTTTTTGCATCAATAACTAATGAGTTTGCATCAAGTGTTACAGGATCTATAATCATTCCTGATTCAGCTCTTTTAACTAGTTTTACTTCATTTGCCTGTTCATCAATTGACATATTTTTATGAATAACACCAATACCACCTTCACTAGCCATAGCAATTGCCATTTTACTTTCAGTTACAGTATCCATTGCAGCTGAAACAATTGGAAGATTTAGAGTGATATTTTTACTGAATCTTGTTTTAAGAGAAACATCAGAAGGGAGGATTGTAGAGTAAGAAGGGATTAAGAGTACGTCTTCGTATGTTAAACCTTCTCCAACAAATTTAGAATTTATCATAGTGCAATTAATTATAAACTAATTGCATGCAAAGATACAAATTTATATCTAGTCTATAATAATAAGATTGAAAGTCCAATAACACAAAAAACGAAGGCTTTAAAATAACTTAAGCGGTAATCAGCGGTGTCAAACTTTAAATAAGAAATTAATTTATTTGATGCTAAAGAAATAGAACAGAATATAACTAAAGCTTGAGAAATAAATATTAATCCTAAAATCAAAAACTGAAAACTGACAGGTATAGTTTCAGAAAAAAGAAAATTTGGAAAATAAGCTATAAAAAAAAGTAAAACCTTTGGATTAACTAGATTCATATAAAAACCTCTTAAGAACAAATTAGTATTGTTTGGTTTAGAAGTTTGTTTGAATTTAACAGACAACTCATCATATGCAAGATAAAAGAGATATGCAGTTCCAAAATATTTTAAATAGTTAATCATATTCTCATTACTTTCAATAAACACTGAAAGTCCAAATACTAGAATTAGAGTGTGTATTATAAGACCTGAGCATAGACCAAATGAAATTAAAAAACCTGATTTTTTATTTTCAAGACTTTGATTTAATACAAACAATATGTCTGGTCCTGGCATTAAGGTTAAAGCTAATGACGATATAAGAAACAATAATATTTGATCCATTTTATGAATTTAATTATTATTTATATTTGAGCCCAAATTATTACTAATGAATAATATTACAAAAGATCTTGAGCCACTTAAAAATAGATTAAGATATCACTCTTTATATAACAATATTAACACAATAGAAGATCTAAAAATATTTTCTAATGCTCACGTTTATGCTGTATGGGATTTTATGTCCTTACTAAAGTTTTTACAAGTAAATCTAACCTCGTTGTCTATTCCTTGGTTTCCTAGCAGCAATTCAACAACCGCAAAGCTTATAAATGAAATTGTTGCAGGAGAAGAAACTGATGAAGATCAAAATGGAACTCCAGTATCACATTTTGAAATGTATATTGACTCAATTGAAGAGTTTGGACTAAATACAAGTAATATTTTCAAAAATCTAAATTCGCTAAAAGAATTAAAAACAATTGATAGTGATATAGATAAACTGGAAATAAAAGATTATGTGAAGGATTTCTTAAAGTTTACTTTTTCTGTAATTAAACGAGGAAATATACATGAAGTAGCTTCAGTTTTTAC
>JAQXBP010000039.1:0-4893 GCA_029252345.1 Flavobacteriaceae bacterium
GATTCTTAGATATCAATTCTTTTAAACCTGATACGAGATCACTATCTAGAGCTGAAATTCTATAAAAAGAGACACTATTTTCATTAATTAATGACTTTAGTTTGTCTTTGTAAGTATCTGTATTAGAATTATTTAATAAATCAATTTTGTTTTCAACTAGATATACTTGAAGATCATCTCTTAAATAGGATTTTACCTCTTTAATTAGCTCATTTTCTGTAATATCTGACCTATCAAATAGATAAATTAGTATCCTTGAGGAGTCAATTTTACTTTTTGCTCTAGCAACACCTATAGATTCTATCTCATCTGATGTTTCTCGAATACCTGCAGTATCAATAAACCTATATTTAACTCCATTTATATTCGTTACATCTTCTATTGCATCCCTTGTTGTACCTGGAATATTTGACACTATTGCCTTATCCTCATTAACTATAGCATTTAATAGGGATGATTTTCCTGCATTAGGTTTTCCAGCAATTGTTACTGTTACTCCTTCTTTTATAACATTTCCATAGGTAAATGATTCAATTAAGCTAGATAATTTACCATCTAACTCGTCTAAGAGTGTTTTTAAATCACTTCTATCTGCAAACTCTACATCTTCTTCAGAGAAATCAAGTTCTAGCTCTATAAGTGACTTAAAATGAATAAGTTTCTCCCTTAATACTTCAATCTCATCTGAATATCCACCTCTCATTTGCTCCATTGCTACTCTATGTTCCTCTTTTGACTCTGAGGCAATTAAGTCACCAACAGCTTCAGCTTGAGATAAATCTTTCTTATTATTTAAATATGCTCTTAGGGTAAATTCTCCAGGAGATGCAAGTCTTACGCCAGCATCTGTAAAAAGAGTGAGTATTCTTTGTTGTATGTAATTAGATCCATGACAAGAAATTTCAATTACATTCTCACCAGTGTAGGAGTGGGGTGCCTTATAAACACTAACTACCACCTCATCAATGACTTCATCTTTTTCTATTAAATCTCCATAACTTATTGAGTAACCACTGGATTCAGAAAGTTTTTTTCCTGATTTAGATTTAAAGAATAAATCTGTTTTAGAAAGAGCGTCTTCTCCAGATAATCTTATAATAGCAATTGCACCAGAACCTGGAGCAGATGATAGAGCTATAATAGTCCCTTCATTGTACATCATTAAATCACTTTAGTAAAAGTAGCTCTGTTCTTATGTTGATTGTTCTCATAATTCTTCCAGAGTTGTTGAATAGCTGCATTTTCTATTAATTCAGGATTAGTCTCAACTTCTGTTATTCCAAACTTATTGTAAAACTTTTGAAGCTCATTAAACAGAATAGCTATAACCCCTTTATTTTGAAAATCAGGTCTAACCCCAATAAGATAAAGAGACCCTTTGTGATTGAAGTTCTTTGCATGAAGTAACCTTAACTTACCAATGAAATCAACTTTACCATTTATTTTCTTTAAAGCATTAGAGAAAGAGGGCATTGTAATTGCAAATGCTACTAGCTCATCATTTTCATCAGTAACACATTTTATAAAGCCAGGGTTAATGTATTTTAAAAATCTGTTCTTGTAATGATCTATCTGATATTCTTGTATTGGAACAAATGTTTGAAGTTTATCGTAGGTTTTCCCAAGTAAATAGAACATTTGATCTACATAGGGAACTATTTGTTCAGTCTTAGTAAAGTTTAATTTCTTAAGCTTATATCTTTTTAATATTAAGTCTGAAAATTTCTTAATTTTTTCGGGCGCATCATCATAGTTTTCAATCTTAAGTTCATATTCAACCCATTCTGCAAGCTTATTGTACCCATGTTCAATCATGTGATCCTTATAGTATGGATGATTATAAAGAGTAATCATGGTATTTTTTTTCTCAAAACCTTTTATAAGCATTCCAGCTTTATCCATGTTAGAGAAACCAACAGGTCCTTCGATGAATTCTAGATTATTTTTAGTTCCAATTTCTATTACTTTTTCAAGAAGAGCTTTTGAGACTTCCTTATTATCAACAAAATCAAACCAACCAAATCTTACTTTTTTCTTTTTAAGATCATTAATTTCAACCCAGTTAATAAGACCAGCTATTCTTCCAACTATTTTCCCATCTATATAAGCTAGGAAATAATGAGCTATAGCATTATTAAAAACGGGGTTAATCTCTTTATCTAAAACTTCTAACTCTTCTTTTGTAATAGGAGCGACCCAATACTTTGAGTCTTTGTAAAGATCATGTGGAAACATGACAAATTCTTTTAATTCATCAGTATTTTTGACTTCCTTTATGGTAATATTTGAGTTGATTTCCATTTAAAAATACAAGTTACCAATAAATAGTTATTTTTCAAGATTTCACTAAATTTGGTAAAGCCACAAATTATGAAGGTTTTAATAATATTTCTTGCTATTTATCTCTTTATCAGGTATTTTATTCCTTCGGTACTCAGAATGATTTTTGCAGATATTTTTAAAACTGCTAAGAAAAAGTCAGATTTTGATAAATCCTCAACAAAAAAGAAGGAAAAAACCAATGAAAAATATGGTGAATATATAGACTATGAGGATATCGATTAATAAAGTTTCAATTAGAAAATCTCTAATACATCTTTACACTGCAATTGGATTTGCAATTGTTTCATTGATCTTTTATAGTCCTTTGCTAGATGGTAAAAAATTATATCAATCTGATATAAATCAATACGAGGGAATGTCAAGAGAAATTTCAGATAATAGAGATAATTTTTCTGATGAAATATACTGGATTGATAATGCTTTTGGTGGTATGCCGACATTTCAATTAGGAGCAAAGTTTGCCTATGATATATTAGCTCCGATTCATATGATGTTTAGATTTATACCTAGGCCAGCACATACACTCTTCCTTTATTTGTTAACTATGTATATTCTTTTAATGGTATTAAAAATTCCATGGAGAATTTCAGTTTTAGGTTCTATCGCTTTTGCTTTATCAACATACTTACTAATAATACTTCAGGTTGGACATAATACAAAAGCTCTTGCTATTTCATATATACCATTGGTTGTAGCAGGCTTATTTCTTTTAAAACAACACAAACTTCTTCCAGGTTTTTTAGTAAGTCTTATAGCTATTTCATTACAAATAAGAGCCAATCATTATCAAATGACTTATTATATGTTGATTCTACTGGGAATATATTTTATAGTATACCTCATTGATTCATATAGAAATAATGATGTTAAAGATTTTCTTAAGTATATGGGAGTATTTATACTTGCTGGAATTTTATCCTTAGGATTAAATGCGCCTAATATTTTATCTACTTATGATTATTCCAAATATTCAACAAGATCTCAAAGTGAATTAAAATTAAATCCTGATGGAACAGAAAAACAAATCTCTTCAGGTCTTGATTATGATTATATTACTCAATACAGCTATGGAGTCTTTGAAAGTCTTAATCTTATAGCTCCAAGAGTTCAAGGAGGTGCATCATCAGAAGACGTAGGAGAAGATTCTGATCTATATGAATTTCTTATAGAAAATAATGTGCCAAAACCTCAAGCTGACTCATTTATAAAGTCAGTTCCAACTTATTGGGGTAGTCAACCAATTTTAGAAGCTCCTGCATACATCGGAGCATCCGTTGTTTTTCTTTTCATTTTATCATTATTTGTAGTTAAAGGTCCTTTTAAATGGTGGTTATTAATATCTTTTTTATTGTCACTGCTGTTATCATGGGGAAAAAACTTTCCGTTACTAACAAACTTCTTTATTGATTATGTTCCTTTCTACAACAAATTTAGGGCTGTATCATCAATTCAAGTTATTCTAGAGTTTGCTGTTCCTTTACTTTCAGTTATAGGGCTTAATAAATTTCTAGCAGATTCAGATTTAAAAAATATAAAAAGATCTCTAGCTACTTTTTCAGTTCCACTAATAATACTTTTTGTAATGAGTGGATCTCTTTCTTTTGCTGGTCTATATGATGATTATTATTCAAACGGCTATGGTCAAGAAATATTTAACCAAATCATAGAAGAAAGAAAAAATATATTCAATAAGGATATTATACGTGCATTGTTGATAGGTGGTATGATATTCATAACTCTAAGATTTTCAAGATTAATTGGAAGGAACTTTACCTTTATTATCGTCGCTATCATCGTATTTTTTGATCTCTTTACAGTAAGTAATAGATATATAGATAAAGAACTATTTATTGATAAATCGATAAACACATATCAATTATCAGAGATTGATAATGAAATACTCACAGATACTCTTGATTATAGAATTTTTAATTTATCTACTGGATTATCTAATGCTAGTTCTGCTTACTTCCATAATTCTCTAAATGGATATCATGCAGCTAAGCTTAGACGATTTCAAGAGTATTATGATTATCTAAATTTTCATGATAATGAAAAGTTATTCAACTCACTAAATGTTAAATATTTAATTGGAAAAGATGAACAGAACCAAGATCTGTTATATGAAAATCCTGATGCCCTAGGAAATGCATGGTCAGTTGACTCATTAATAGTTCTTAATAATCCTGATGAGTTATTAAGTAAATTAAAAGACACAGACATAAGCAAAGTAGCGCTTGGTCTTGAGAATACAATTCCTAAAGATTTACCTAAATCTTTTGATTCAGAAGATTTAATTAAAATTGAAAAAATTAAAAATTCATCATCTAATCTTATTTATAATTATAACTCTTTATCTGAGCAGTTAATTGTTTTCTCTGAGATTTATTATCCTTCAGGGTGGGAGGTTTATATAGATGGTGAGAAATCAAATTACTTTGACATAAACTATCTTTTAAGGGGGATGTTACTTCCAAAAGGAACACATACAATTGAATTCAACTTTTCACCTAAAATTGTAAAAACTGGAATTAACATCAGAATAATTAC
>JAQXBP010000040.1:0-3403 GCA_029252345.1 Flavobacteriaceae bacterium
CTAACGCCATACTTTGCTGCAAATTCTTGATTTGCATCTACATCAATCTTTCCAACTACAGCTTTTCCATCAAAATCTTTACTTAACTCTTCCATAATTGGACCTACCATTCTACATGGACCACACCATTCTGCCCAAAAATCAACAAGAACAGGCTTGTCAGATTTTAGTACTTTTTCTTCAAAAATTGAATCGTTTAACTCTAATGCCATAACATATAATTTAAGGAGCAAATCTAAGATTAATTCTTAAAAGAATTAAATTTTAAACTAATTTAATTTATATCTAAATTCATCTTGCTCCAGTGATACTAGGAGCTCTTTTGTTATAGACACCTTAGCTTGTTCTGATATCATATTTAATTTGAATTTATTTTTTGAATCATGAATATCAAAATAGACTGGCTTTGAACCTTTGTGTTTAGATAATGTGTTTTTTAGTTTTTTAACCTCATTTTCATTGAAATTACTTGAGTCTATTTTAAATGTTATTTTCTTAGAACTTGAGTCTATAATACCATCTAATAATTCCATATTTAAAAATTGAATTCTAGGATCTCCAACTCTTCCCGTTTCTCTATTTACCCATCCTTCTTTAATTGCAATTCTTAGTCTCAAAATTTTATTTTCTTCAAGCAAGTGTTTGTACTTCAAATAATCTTCTCCAAAAATTCTGAATTTATATTGATCATTAAAATCTTCAAATGAAAAGACACCAAACCCATTACCTGTCTTTGACATTAAATGTTCAACCTCATTAATAATTCCACCTACATAAAAATCTTTATTTACTATTCTTTTTAAATCACTTAGAGAAGAAAGTCCAGTAGAGGTGAAATTGTTTATCTCCCTTAAATAATCATCAAGCGGATGAGCTGAAATGTATATACCTACTACTTCCCTTTCTTTTTTTAATCTCTCAAGGTTAATCCACTCTTCACAATCTGGCATATTTAATTCAGATGTATTATCTATAGTACCCTCGCCAAACAAACTAATCTGAGAAGAATTAATTGATTCTTGATATTTAGCCCCATACTTTACAGTTTTTTCTAAAAAAGTAAGGCCATCATTATCTATGTTGAAGTATTGAGCTCTTTTGTTTTTAAATGAATCAAATCCTCCAGCTAAAACAAGGTTTTCAAAAGTTTTTTTATTTGCCAATCTAAGATCTATTCTTTTAGCAAAGTCATATATATCTTTATAATTACCATCTTTTCTATTTTCTACAATTGTTTCAACAGCACCTTTACCAACTCCTTTAATTGCACCCATTCCAAATCTGATAGCTTTATCTTCATTAACATTAAATTTATAATAAGACTCATTTATATCTGGACCTAAAACTCTAATTCCCATTCTCTTGCATTCCTCCATGAAAAAAGAAACTTGTTTAATATCGTTCATATTATTGGAAAGAACGGCTGCCATGTATTCGGATGGATAATTAGCTTTTAAATATGCTGTTTGATAACCTATAAACGCATAACATGTTGAATGAGATTTATTAAAAGCATATGATGCAAAAGCTTCCCAATCTTTCCATATTTTTTCTAAAATTTCAACACTATAGCCATTCTCTTGACCACCAATCATAAATTTTGGTTTTAGCTTCTCGATTAAAGAAAATATTTTTTTACCCATTGCTTTTCTGAGCAGGTCAGCTTCACCTTTTGAAAAATCTGCAATTTTTTGAGACAACAACATTACTTGTTCTTGATATACTGTAATACCATATGTCTCTTTAAGAAATTCTTCCATTTCTGGAAGGTCATATGCAATAGGTTCAGATCCATGTTTTCTAGCAATAAATGATGGAATATATTCTAATGGACCTGGTCTATACAATGCATTCATTGCAATAAGATCATTAAAATCTGAGGGCTTCAATTCTTTTAAATATTTTTGCATTCCAGGTGATTCATACTGAAATATTCCTACTGTTTCTCCTTTTTGAAATAACTCATATGTTTTTTTATCATCTAACTGAAATTTCTCTGGATATAGCTGAACATCATATTTATATTTTATCAATTTTACAGTATCTTTTATAATAGTCAGCGTCTTTAAGCCTAAGAAATCCATTTTTAAAAGCCCTGCATCTTCAACTACTGAGTTATCAAATTGGGTTACATAAAAATCTGAATCTTTTGCTTTAGTAATTGGTACAAACTCTGAAATATCACTTGGTGTTATAATAACACCACAGGCATGGATACCCGTATTTCTTAGAGAACCCTCTAACATGCTAGCTTGTTTTAATGTTTGAGCTGATAGATCTGTAGAATTATATAGTTTTTTTAATTCACTTACTCTACTAAACTCATCTGTCCTAAGTTCTGATTTTAAGTCAGCTTCATTCTTAGAAAAAATTTCTCCAAGCTTCATGTTTGGTACTAGTTTTGAAATTCTATCTACCTCTGATAATGATAAGTCAAGAACTCTTCCAGTATCTCTTATAGATGATTTAGCTGCCATTCTTCCATAAGTAATAATTTGAGCAACTTGTTGAGAGCCATATTTATCTACTACATATTCTATAACTTTATTTCTTCCTTCATCATCAAAATCAATGTCTATATCTGGCAAACTAACTCTATCAGGATTTAAGAATCTCTCAAAAAGCAAGTTATATTTGATTGGATCAATACTAGTTATGCCAAGAGCGTAAGCTACAACTGATCCAGCAGCTGATCCTCTTCCAGGACCTACAGACACTCCCATTTTTCTTGCAGCATTAATAAAGTCTTGAACAATCAGGAAATACCCAGGGTATCCTGTTTTAGAAATTACATCAAGCTCAAAATCGATTCTCTCTTGCAACTCAGCATCTAGGTCTTTATATTTAAGCTTTACTCCCTCTAAGGTTAAATGTCTTAAATAAAGATTTTGTCCTTTTTGGTTATCGAAGTCATTTTTTTGAATAAACTTATCTGGAACTGTAAAATCAGGAAGCAGTACCTCCCTAGCTAGATCAAAAGGTTCAACTTTATCTATTATATCTGATATATTATATATGCTATCAGGAATGTCATTAAATAAGTTAAACATTTCATCCTTTGATTTATACCAATACTCTTCATTTGGTAAGCCATACCTAAAGCCTCTTCCTCTTCCAATTGGAACAGATTGCTTCTCTCCATCTCTTACACATAATAATATGTCATGTGCATTAGCTTCCGATTGGGTAGTATAAAAAGTATTATTTGTTGCAATAAGTTTTATTTCATACTTACTACTAAATTCTTTAATGATAGGCAGAACATAATCTTCGTTTTCCTGTTGATGTCTTTGAATTTCTAGATAAAAATCTGACCCATAAGTGTCTTTCCACCAGCTTAAAGATTCTTCAGCTTTTTCTTCTCCTTGATTTAAAATTTTTGAAGCTATTTCACCTCTTAGAC
>JAQXBP010000041.1:0-14160 GCA_029252345.1 Flavobacteriaceae bacterium
GAGGAAGAAATTAAAGCAGGTAATTCTGTCTCTGTTTTTTTTCCAAATCAAGGCCAAGATCAAAGAGGATCTCATATTAATGTTTCAGGAATTGCGCTAACAAAAAATTCACCGAACAAATCAAATGCCTTAAAGCTTATTAAATATCTTATATCTGATGAAGCTCAAGATACATATGTTAACAACACCTATGAGTATTCTGTAAAACCTAATATTGAGCCAAATAAAATAGTAAGTGATTGGGGATCTTTCAAAAAAGACACTCTTGATTTAAATATGCTAGGTATTAAAAGAAATGATGCAATTCGTATATTTGACTCTGCAGGTTGGAAATAAATCCTGAAGCTTCATAATATGAATGTTAAATCTTTAACATCACTCATTTCTTTAGTACTTGTTTTTCCGCTAATTTATCTTGTCTATAGCGTAATAGGCCTAAATTTTGACAACTTTATTTATTTATGGAATAATCTCCTCTTGGATTACTCTTTTAATACTTTATATCTTGTTTTCTTAACAGTTTTTTTTTCTCTTATACTAGGTATAATTCCTGCTTGGTTTATATCAACTACTAAATTTAAAGGCAAAAATTTTTTTGATATTGTTCTTTTTCTTCCTCTTTCAATACCATCATATATAATTGCATTTACATATAGCGACATTTTAAGTTATACAGGACCAATTCAAAGTTACTTTAGAAATTTTCTCCCAGATTTATATAAATATGTAAATCTAGATTATCTTCAGATCGAAATTTTAGCTTTTTTAATGGCACTTGTTCTTTACCCTTATTTGTATACTGCTTGTAGAATTTCATTTTCTCTTCTTGGCTCGAATTACATAAATATTGCTAAAAATCTTGGAATGTCTCAATTCCAAACTTTTTTTAAAATTATAATCCCAATATCTAGAGTATCTATTTTTTCTGGACTTTTTCTTATTGTGATGGAGGTTTTAAATGAGTATGGTGCAGTTAAATACTTTGGGGTTAATACTTTTACAAGCGGAATATTTAGATCTTGGTATTCAATGGAAGATATAAATACTGCTTCAATTTTAGCTGTATGCCTACTTGTAACTGTCTCTATATTCTTTATTTTAGAAAGATATTCAAGCTCAAAATTTAAATATAATTATAAACCAAACGATAGTACTTCAGGTAATTATTCTACAAATAAATTTTCAAGAGTTTTAATATATTCAATCTGCTTGTTTCCATTTATCTTGGGCTTTCTGATTCCAGTTACTTTTATAATTAATAATGTATTTAAAACAATAAATAATATTGATTTTAACGAGCTAATTAATTTATCATTTAATTCATTTTTTTTAGCGTCAATATCTTCTATCATTATTGTTTTAATAGCAATATTTTTTCAATTCATAAAAAAAATATCAAGAAGTAAAACGATATTTTTTCTAAGTGAGATAGTTTCCTTGACATATGCTATGCCTGGAGCTGTTATTGCATTATCATTAATCTTGCTTTTATCTTTTTTATCAAAAATATTTGGAATATCTATTATTTTTGGTTCAGTTGTAATTCTTGTTTATGCTTATGTTATGAGATATATGGCAGTTGGAATATCTCCTTTAAGATCAAGTTTTGAAAAACATCCGGATTCATTTGATGAAACAGGTAAAAACTTAGGTATGAGTAATTTTAATCTTTTTAAAAAAATTCATTTACCTGTAAATAATACTTCTATTTATATTGCTTTTATACTTTGTTTTGTTGACATAATTAAAGAGTTACCTATTACATTAATTTTAAGACCTTTTAATTTTGATACGCTTGCAGTTAAAACATATGAATATGCAATTGAAGAAATGATTATGAAATCATCAATATACTCATTGATAATAATTTTACTAGGTGCGGTATTATTAATATTTTTAAGAAAAATTATAAACAAAAGTGTAGATGTATCTTAACATTGAAAATATAGTTAAATATTACAATAAAGAAAACCCGCTTATAAAGGATTTAAATTTTTTTGTAAATAAAGGTGAGTTTGTCTCATTTGTTGGAGAAAGTGGGTCTGGTAAAACAACTTTTCTTAAGTGTCTCTCAGGTTTAGAGAGTATAAATTCTGGAAAAATCACTCTGAACGATAAAGTTCTAAATGATGACAATACTTTTATAAAACCGAATTTAAGGAAGATTGGTTTTGTTTTCCAAGATTATCCATTATTTCCTCACCTGAGTGTTTTGCAAAATCTTAAAATAAATTTAGAGCAGAAGTATAAAAAAAACATTCAATATTATACAGATCTAACAGGTTTAAATAGTTTCATCGATAGATTTCCTCATGAACTATCTGGAGGAGAGCAACAGAGAGTTTGTATAGCAAGAGCTTTAATAAGAGAGCCAGACCTTCTTTTATTAGATGAGCCATTTAGTAATTTAGATTCAAGTATTAAATCTAAGATTCAAAATGAAGTTTATAAAATCCTAAAAAAAACAAGGACTACAACTATTCTTGTTACACATGATATTAAAGATACATTTGATATATCTGATAAAATTCTTGTTTTTAAAGCAGGTATTGTGCAGCAATTTGATCAACCTGTGGAAATGTATTGCAACCCCGTAAATTGTTATTGTGCAAAGATTTTAGGGGATATTAACAGAATACATCTTGATGGTAAGGAATTATATATTAGACCTGAAAAGATTAAAATTGTAAAGAATTCTGATTATAAATTTAAAGTTGAAAAAACTTCTTTTCTAGGTAAAGAATATAAAATCAAAGGAAATTTTAGAGGAAATGAAATATATTTCTTTAACTCAGATCCAGTTTCAAATACAGATGAAATATTTATAGATTTTAATAAAAAAGATCTTTTAGAATTTGATAAAAGATGCAGTAATTTTTTCACTTAAACAGTTAATAATTTTATTTATAATGATTTTAAATTACTGTAAATGAATAATTTAGAATCATTCTAAGAATTATTTCATGTAATTTTATTAAAAATTATAAAATGATTCGAACTGTTAATACATGTGTAAATTGCTCGAATATGACAGAGTCATTAGTTTGTGCAAAACATAACGTTGAGGTTGAGGCTAATAATATATGTGGTGATCACATAATTAAAGGTTAACCTTTTTAATATTTTCCATATTAAATAATTTTAATGCTAATTAGTAGTTAACTTCCTAAGCATTAATGTCCCTTTTATTTCTCCTTTGGTGTAAATCATTTGGTTAAAACTTTAATATATTTACTCTGCAAAAGAGGTAAAGCTATGTTTAAAAATAAAATGTCATTGAGATTAAGAATTTTTATCTCAATGATTTTATTAGTTTTTACTGCTATTCTTTTAGTACTAGGTTCAACTTATTACCAATACAGAACTGAATCTGATCAGTATAATTCTTACAGACAGGAACGAAAAGAAAGTCAGTTAAAAAGGCAGATTAATTATATTGTTAACAAGTATGATATTTCAAGTAGATATGAGAGATGGGTTGATTATGCTGATGATTTTGAAGAAATAACTAAGATTCACAGTGTTGAATATTCTATATTTACAATTGAAGGATTACCGCTTTTTTATTCTTATCTCCCCTTAGAAGTAATTTCAAATGACTATTCTTTAGACATTGATTTTGCTAATATGTTAGTTACAAATGAAGAAGGAAAGTTTACTTCTGAAAATTTTACTGATGTTGGTAAATTTCAATCCTCTTACAGTGTATTAAAAAATGATGCTGGAGAAAAGTATGCAATATTATTTTTTCCATACTTCCAAGATGTATCATTTGCTGAAAGTGAATTAAACGTTTTTTTATCAACTTTATATCAGATATACTTTATAATGTTGGTCGTAGCCATCGTTCTTGCCTATTTTATTTCAAGATTTGTAACTAGATCAATAGAAACAATAAGATTAAAAATTGGACAAACAGGTCTTCTGAAAAAAAATGAAAAAATATATTTAAATAATGCAACTAAAGAAATAGACAGTTTAGTTAATTCATATAATAAAATGATAGATGATTTGGAGGACAGTGCACAAAGATTAGCCAAAACTGAGAGAGAACAAGCATGGCAGGAAATGGCTAAACAGGTTGCGCATGAAATAAAAAATCCATTAACGCCAATGAGATTAACTGTTCAGAGTTTTCAAAAAAATAGTGGATTAAATTCTGATGAAGAAAAAATAAAACTAAATGACTTCTGTGAAACATTAATAGAGCAGATTGATACAATGAGTAATGTGGCTACTTCATTTTCTGATTTTGCAACTCTACCAAAAACTCAACTTGAGAAAACTGATATAGTAGAAGCTACAAAAAAAGTTGTTGAAATTTTTGAACAAAACAATATAACTCTTGAAACTTCTAGTGATAGCATATTTTTAAAGTTAGATAAAGCACAATGGATTAGAGTAATGACTAATCTAATTAAAAATAGTATTCAGGCTATACCATATGATAGAGAATCAAATATTGAGGTAAAAATTAAAGAGGCTTCAAAAACTATTAAGATAGTAGTTTCTGATAACGGACTAGGAGTTTCAAAAAGTAACAGAGAAAAAATATTTGAGCCAAAATTTACAACTAAGTCAGATGGAATGGGATTAGGTCTTGGAATTGTAAAGAGTATTATAAGCTCGCACCGAGGTAAGATTACTTATAAATCCAAAAATAATAAGGGTACTGTTTTTACAATTTCACTTCCTAAATAACTAACAAAATTCATTGTAGGCTTGGGTAAGGTTTTCAGAAATGAGCTCTGCTTCCCTGCCTTCAATATGATGTCTTTCAACCATGTGAACTAACTCACCATCTTTGAATAAAGCAATAGATGGAGAAGAAGGTGGAAATGGTAACATTTCTTCCCTTGCTGTATTTGTCGCTTCAATATCAAAGCCTGCGAATACTGTACAAAGATTATCAGGTTTTATCTTGTTTGATAATGACATAACAACTCCTGGTCTTGCATTTCTTGCAGCACACCCACAAACTGAATTGACTACAATTAGTGTAGTTCCTTGTTTTGATAATATTGATTTCACTTCGTCTGATGAAGTAAGATCAGAAAAGCCTGAATCAGTTAATTCAAGTTTCATTGGTTTCACTATTTCTTCTGGATACATCTATTTTAAATTATTTTTACAAATATATAAAGAAACTGAAAAAAATAAATCAAGATTAACTTATATTTAGCAATCAATTTCTAATCAATAATATTGAAAAATAAACAACTAAAATATGACACTGCATATCTTAAGATGGCAGAAGAGTGGTCCAAACTCTCTCACTGTAAAAGAAGACAAGTTGGTGCGTTAATTGTTAAAGATAAAATGATTATATCTGACGGGTATAATGGCACTCCTTCAGGTTTTGAAAATTTTTGTGAGGATGAAGAAGGTTATACAAAATGGTATGTTCTTCATGCTGAAGCAAATGCAATTGCAAAAGTCTCAGGCTCAACACAATCTACTAATGGTGCAACTTTATACATTACACTTTCTCCATGTAGAGAATGCAGCAAGCTTATTTTTCAATCTGGAATAACTAGGGTTGTTTATTCTAAAAAATATAAAGATCAATCAGGAATTGAATTTTTAATAAAATCTGGGGTAAAAGTTGAATTTATTGAAATCTAATTCTGAAATCTATTTTTAATTTTTTTACAAATTATTAAAATTAGAATTAATATGAAGGCAGATAATGAGAGAATAAAACATATTAATGCAATTCTGTTTTCGTTACCCAAAAAATCATAGACATTTAATTGTGTTAAATTAAATACTACGAGTAAAATTGTTAAAAACAATAATATTTTTTCTAATTTTTTCATTTTGTTAATGCAAACATAAGTCAAAAAAAATTAGAATTTCTTATTTGAATCATCATTTTAACACCCAATTATAATTGAGATATTAATTATTTTTTAATTATTTTTTAATTATTTTTTTTTATAACATTTTAAAAATTTGATTAAAAAAGTTATCCTTTTTTAATGTTAAAAACTTTATGTTAATGTTTCAAAAATTAGCTTTCAATTTTCATAATAATTTTAAATATTTGAAGTAATGAAAATAACCTAGAACCAAATTAATTATTATGCAGCAAGAACCACTTTTACAAGAAAACAAAGACAGATTTGTAATATTTCCGATTAAACATGATGATATCTGGGAATGGTATAAAAAGTGTGAAGCTAGTTTTTGGACTGCTGAAGAAATTGATTTACACTCAGATTTAAGCGATTGGACTGATAAATTAAATGATGATGAAAGATATTTTATTAAACATATTTTAGCATTTTTTGCGGCTTCAGATGGAATTGTAAATGAAAATTTAGCAGAAAACTTTGTAAATGAAGTTCAATATTCTGAAGCTAAATTTTTCTACGGATTTCAAATTATGATGGAAAATATTCATTCAGAAACATATTCTTTATTGATCGACACATATGTAAAAGATGATAATGAAAAAGATCAACTTTTTAAAGCTATTGAGAATTTTCCTGCAATTAAGAAAAAAGCTGATTGGGCACTTAAGTGGATTGAATCAGATTCTTTTGCTGAAAGACTTATAGCATTTGCAGGTGTTGAAGGAATCTTTTTTTCAGGATCATTTTGTTCAATTTTCTGGTTGAAAAAAAGAGGCTTGATGCCAGGTTTAACATTTTCAAATGAATTAATATCTCGTGATGAAGGCGTTCACTGTGATTTTGCAGTTCATCTTCATAACAACCATATCATCAACAAAGTTCCAAAGGAAAGAATTAAAGAAATTTTACTTGATGCCCTAAATATTGAAAGAGAATTTATAACAGAATCTTTACCTGTCAGTTTAATTGGAATGAATGCTAAACTAATGACTCAATATCTAGAGTTTGTTACAGATAGGCTATTAGATGAGTTTGAATGTGAAAAAGAATTTAATGTTTCTAATCCATTTGAGTTTATGGATATGATTAACCTACAAGGTAAGACTAACTTCTTTGAAAAAAGAGTTGCTGAATATCAAAAAGCAGGTGTTCTTAATAATGATAAAAAAGACGACTCAAAAATAACTTTCGACGAGGACTTCTAGGAGATTATCAAACAAGTAATTTTAATTAGTAAAAAAATATAATATATGTACGTACAAAAAAGGGACGGTAGAAAAGAGCCCATAATGTTTGATAAAATTACTGCTAGAATTAAAAAACTATGCTATGGTTTTAATGAATTGGTTGACCCGGTAAGAGTTGCAATGAGGGTGATTGAAGGTCTTTACGATGGTGTAACAACATCAGAATTAGACAATCTTGCTGCCGAAATTGCAGCAACAATGACAACTACTCATCCTGATTACGCATCTTTAGCTGCAAGAATTTCTGTTTCAAACCTCCACAAAAATACTCTTAAATCTTTTTCAGAAACAATGAAAGATTTACATGAGTACGTAAATCCGATCACCGGTAAAAAAGCACCATTATTATCTGACGAAGTAATGAAGGTGATTAAGAAGAATTCAGAATTATTAGATTCCAAAATTATCTACAACAGAGACTTTGGCTATGATTACTTTGGATTTAAAACTCTTGAAAGATCATACTTATTAAAAATTAATGGAAAAATTGTAGAGAGACCACAACACATGTTAATGAGAGTTTCTGTGGGAATACACTTAGATGATATAGATTCTGTAATTGAAACTTATGAATTAATGTCTAAGAAATACTTTACTCATGCAACACCAACCTTGTTTAATGCTGGTACTCCAAAACCTCAGATGTCATCTTGTTTCTTATTGACAATGAAAGATGATAGTATAGATGGTATATATGACACACTAAAACAAACTGCTAAAATTTCACAATCTGCAGGAGGTATAGGTCTTTCAATTCATAATATAAGGTCAACAGGATCATACATATCCGGAACAAACGGAACATCTAATGGGATAGTTCCTATGTTAAGAGTATTTAATGATACAGCAAGATATGTAGATCAAGGTGGTGGAAAAAGAAAGGGTTCCTTTGCAATTTACATTGAACCATGGCATGCTGATATTTATGACTTTCTTGATTTAAAGAAAAATCATGGGAAAGAAGAAATGAGAGCTAGAGATTTGTTCTATGCAATGTGGATGCCAGATTTATTTATGAAAAGGGTTGAGAACAATGAAGAATGGACTTTAATGTGTCCAAATGAATGTCCAGGTTTATATGACTGTCATGGAGATGAGTTTGATAAGCTATATTTAAAATATGAGAAGCAATCCAAGGGTAGAAAATCTATAAAAGCAAGGGATTTATGGGAAAAAATTCTAGAATCTCAAATTGAGACTGGTACACCATACATGCTATATAAAGATTCTGCAAATAGAAAATCAAATCAAAAAAATTTAGGAACCATTAGATCTTCAAATTTATGTACAGAAATATTGGAGTATACATCTGAAGATGAAATAGCTGTATGTAATTTAGCATCAATTGCTCTTCCAATGTTTGTTGAAGATGGAGAGTTCAATCATCAAAAATTATATGATGTGACTGTTCGAGTAACTAAAAATCTTAATAAAGTTATAGATAGAAATTATTATCCAGTTAAGGAGGCAGAAAACTCAAATATTAGACATAGACCAATTGGTTTAGGTGTTCAAGGTTTGGCTGATGCGTTTATTTTATTAAGACTTCCATTTACATCTGAAAAAGCAAAAGAATTGAATCAGGAGATTTTTGAAACAATTTATTATGCTGCTCTAAATGCTTCAGTTGAAGAAGCAAAAAAAGATGGGCCATACCAAACTTATGATGGTTCTCCAGTTTCCCAAGGAGAATTCCAACACAATATGTGGGGTGTTCAAGATGAGGATTTAAGTGGAAGATGGGATTGGAAAAAGCTAAGAAAGCAAGTCCAAAAAAATGGTGTAAGAAATTCACTATTGGTTGCTCCTATGCCTACAGCGAGCACTTCTCAAATCCTTGGTAATAATGAGTGTTTTGAACCTTATACGTCTAACATATATACTAGAAGAGTTTTATCAGGTGAGTTTATAATTGTAAATAAACATTTATTAAATGATTTAGTAGAATTAGGGCTTTGGAATGAGGATATGAAACATGAATTAATGGGAGCAAACGGTTCTATTCAAGATATTGATGGGATTCCGGATGATCTTAAAGAATTATACAAGACCGTATGGGAAATGAGTATGAAAGATATAATTGATATGTCTAGACAAAGAGGTTATTTTATTGATCAATCACAATCTCTTAACTTATTTATGGAAGGCGCTACTATGTCAAAATTAACATCTATGCATTTCTATGCTTGGAAATCTGGATTAAAGACAGGCATGTATTATCTTAGAACTAAAGCTGCTGTTGATGCTATTAAATTTACCTTGAAGAAGAAAGATGTTGCATCTCCAGATCTTGTTGAACCTGTAGTTGAAGTTGTAGAAGAAGAAGTAGGTGAAATAGAAATAACTAGAACAGAGAAAGCAACTGTCAAAAAATCAAAACAAAAACCTGTTGCTGTTGAACCTCTAACACCTGAGGAGCTTAAACAAATATTATCTCAATCTAAGGAAAATGAAGATGATGATTGTTTAATGTGTGGCTCTTAAAAAAAGAGAAATTCATTATTTAAAAAAAGCCCCATATTCAAATGGGGCTTTTTTTGTTAGTTAACTGAATCAGATGGTTCAGCAGGTTTAACAGTTTTATCATATGATAGATAGTAGTCTTCTATAAGACTTGTTAAACTTTTCATTAAATCTTTAGATTCTTGAAGAATACTAAAGTAGAGTGTAGTGTTTTTTGGGCTCTTTTCTTCTAAAGTTCTAGTTCTAGATATTTGAGATTGAATTTTTTCTTCTAATAACCCAATTGTCTTAATCTTAGTTTCATTAATAGTATCAATATCATTAAATGATTTGTTTTTAAACGTAGATGAGACAGATTCAAATAATTCAGACATTACCTTTTCTATTTCTAATAAATCTCTTATCTGATTTAGAGTAAGTTTTCTGTGATTATTATTAATATGTTTATGAGTAATCTTTGAAATATATTCTATAGATTGAGTTATATCTTGAAGAGACCCAAGTAGATTTATATAAAAATTACTAGCACTAAGACTTGATTCATCTAGATTTCTAATGAAGAAAAATAATTTATCTTTCAGACTATCTACCTCTTTCGAGAGCTTAGCTATTTGATCTTTATTTTTTTTCAGTTCAGTTAAATCATGACTAGAAAGTCCTCTTATAACATTATTAAAAATTTTACTAGATCTATTGGTTACTTTAGAGATATTTTTAGCACTTTCATTTATAACTCCTTGAAGCGAGCTACTCTCCGCTTGAACTAAAATATCTTCAACAGTATTTTCTTTTTCTTTTTCTTTATTTCCTTTTATATAATTTCTTACAAGTAATAGAATTGCAAAGAACAATAACACAGCAATCATTAGTTCACTAATATTAATTAAATAAGCAATTACACCAGCTGCAGTGAATGCAATTAGCGCAGTTCCAAACCAACCTGCAATTACATTTAGCACACCAGCAACTCTATACACAGCACTTTCACTACCCCAGGCTCTATCAGAAAGAGAAGTCCCCATAGCTACCATAAAAGTCACATATGTTGTAGATAGAGGAAGTTTATAAGATGTAGCAAATGAAATTAAGATTCCTGCAACCATTAGATTAACAGATGCTCTGATTACATCAAATGAAGGTCTATTGTTTTGTGATATTTTTTTTGTAAATATTTCTGGGATCTCAAATCTTTTTTCAATCACACTATTAACTGAAGATGGTAAGATTCTGTTGAATAAGTTAGATAAGTTGGATGCAACTCTTACTATGAATCTAGATAAAAAATTTGCATTAAATCTTTCTGAAACTTCACCTTGATTAGATAAATCTAGCGATGTTTTAACAACTCTTTGAGCTTTTTTTGAAAACCAAAGGGTTAGAACCATTATTAACCCAGCTATTACAAGTAAAAAGTTTGGTGTTGCAACTTTTGTTGCTAAAACTTGCATGCTAAATTCATCTGCATTAACTCCTGATGCTACCCATGCTTCATATGATTGCCAAGCTGCGATTGGAACTCCAATAAAATTCACAAGATCATTTCCTGCAAAAGCAAGAGCTAAGGCAAATGTTCCAACTCCTATAATAACTTTATAGATGTCTACATTAAAAAAATGTATTAAAACGTATGATATAAAGGACCATAAAACAGAGCTGTATGCTATAATAGAAATTACATTAGATTCTAAAAAATCTTTGATTGTAACTCCTCCAATTATACTAAAACTTTCTCCTGCATAAGAAGTCCCCTTAATCCCCTTCATCAGTATGAAGTATGAAATAGCTGTTAAAGCAATTCCTCCAAAAACTGCCCCAATCCAGGTAGCTTTTGTTTTGAAATCATATGATAATAGTAGCCTTGAAATCCATTGTACAATTGCACCAATAGTAAATGCTACAAATACAGACAGCAGTATTCCTAAGATGATTTGTGTGGCCTTAGATGTATTAATATAAATAGCTAAATCAGAAAAAGATCCGTTATCAACTCCAATTTTTATAAGAGCCATTGCTACAGAGGCTCCTAGTAATTCAAAAACTATTGATACAGTAGTTGAGGTTGGCATTCCAATACTATTAAAGAAATCTAATAATAAAATATCAGTAATCATTACTGCCATGAATATTATCATAATCTCGCTAAACATAAATTCCCCAGGGTTGAAGATTCCTTTTCTTGCAACTTCCATCATACCACTTGAAAACACACAACCAATAAATATCCCAATACTGGCAACTATCATTATAGTTTTAAATGATAGAACTTTTGATCCGATTGCAGAATTTAAAAAATTTACTGCATCATTACTTACACCTACTATAAGGTCAGCAAATGCTAATCCAATTAGTGCAATAAGAATTAAAAAATATATACTTTCCATAATAATTAAAACTTTTTAGCTAATCTAACTCTAACTGTATTTGATGAGTCCCATCCAAATCTATATGTGAAATCTTTTACAGGAATATCTATCCCAAATGCAGCATTCATGTTTTCTTCATGATTAAATTCTTTTTGTGCCCATAAGCTAACTTTTTCTAAATTATACATTAACCTAGGTTCTAAAGTAGCCTGATCTTTTTCAACTTTATAATGTAATGGTATACTTAATGTAAGTTTTTTAGAGACTGGCATTTTGTATCTATAAGTAAATCTGTTTTCCTCTCTATCAGTTCTGTGTCGTATTTCAAAACCAGCATATGAGGTTGATAAATATGATTTACCATTTGTGCGAAATTCATATCCTATCTTTTGAGAGTAAGTCGTTGATGTGATAAGTAGAAGAATAAGCAGTAATAAATATTTTTTCATTCTTTTATAGAATTATTTTTAACAAATATCATAAATGAATTGATTTTCAATGTTAAATTAACTTAAAGATTAAGTTATTATAGTTATTTTTTTTATCAAAAATATATACTGAACCTATTCTTATTCAGGACAATAGAAATAATAATTATTGGATTTAAACAGAAAAAATTTATACTTTCGCTTATAAATCTTATAACAATGTCCAAGTTTGGAGAATTATTAGACGAAAAGAAACCGTTATTACTTGTTTTTTTTAGCGAGTATGATGAGTTGTCAACTTCTCTGCATCCTATTTTAAAAGATGTTGCAGCGGCTGTTGGTGATAAAGGCAAAGTCATTAAAATCAATACTGAAAAAAATATTAAGTTATCAGAGGCTTTAAGAGTTAAGGTAATACCAACTTTAATGATTTATAAATTTGGAGAGATGGTTTGGAGACAAAGTGGAGATCAAGATGCCAATACACTTATAAGTTTGATGAAAGATCAACTTAACTAAATTATTCAATCATTTTACCTAACATCTCTTTAAGATTATTATCATAATCATTATAAAGTTCAATATCATAAATTTCTATCTGATTTATTAATCTGCTATACTGATTAATATCAGATGTTATGCCTTCTATATAATAGACTTGGTCATCTTCATCAATATTTGAGAAAACTGAAACTCTTCTGATTAATTGTTCTTCTATTTTATTTATAATATTCTTTGAATATTCTAATTCATTCAACTCTAATAGTGATAATATAAAGTTGGAAAGAGATATATAATAATCATATTCGCCATAGATATAGCTAAATTTTTCAGAGCTAGATATAAAACTTTTTATCTGATCGGTTAAAATATTTTTCTCACCAGAATCTTGAATCGTTTCAATTAAATTTCGGAATCTTTCTATATCTGATATGATTTCTTCGCCAACATCATATTGATTGAATATCTCAAGTGAAGCAAAATAATTTAATTTATCAGAATATTTAAAAGATAATTTTTCTACTACTTCTCTTGCTTTATTGTCCTGATCTATATTGTAATAGCCTTGAACAAAAGGAGTCCATAAACTATAGTATCCATAATAATCAATTGGCATTTTAGAAAAAGCTAAATCTATAATTTCTTCTGCTTGCTCATATTTACCTTCGTTAATGAGAACTTCAGATAATCTTGAAAGATTACTCCTAAAAGAAATGCTATTTTTTCTTGTTTCAGGATCGTGATATATTTTATTACTGTCAGAATTTCCCCAAGACCATTTCTTTACAATGTCAAACATTAAGTCTGAATCAATTCTCCCCATTTCATAAGGATTAGCATCAATTGAAGTAGTTATTGGAACAAGTTTATAAACAAGTCCGTCTAGTTGAAGATAATTCTTCATCCATATGTATTCTGAATCTTCATAACTTCCGCCAGTAAAATAAATAGGTCTTTCCCAATTATTATTTGCAAGGATATCTAACATCATTATTTGATTCTTTGTTAAAATAGATTCAGGTAAATCTATATCAATAAAATCAACTATTTTATCTCTATCTTTTTCTTTAACTATTCCACTTTTTATGACATTTTCTTTATCTACAGGAAGTCTAATTTTATTAGTAGGATAGAATACTGTTTCAAGTGCATTTATAGGATAATCAGTTATATCTCCTCCAGATTGAGTTATTAAGTTTCTATATTTTGTTCTAGGATTATCACTTGCAACCCAATCAACAAAATCATTAATATCCCATCTTATTGAGTCTAGTAAATTTTCGTATCTAATATAATCTCT
>JAQXBP010000042.1:0-14053 GCA_029252345.1 Flavobacteriaceae bacterium
TTGTTCGGTGAATTTTTTGTTAGCGCAATTCCTGAAACATTAATATGAGATCCTCTTTGATCTTGGCCTTGATTTGGAAAAAAAACAGAGACAGAATTACCTGCTTTAATTTCTTCCTCATTTTCAGATGAAAGGAGAAGACCAATGTAGTATGAATTTACAATTGCAATATCTCCTTGTCCAGCAGCTATTGCTTTAACTTGATCTCGATCATTTCCTTTAGGATCTCTAGCAAAGTTTGAAACAATAGATTCAGTCCATAATCTAGTACTCTCATCTCCAAGGTTAGCAACTAATGAAGATAGAAGAGCTTGATTGTAAGAATTAGATGATGATCTTACTAATAATCTCCCTTTCCACTTATCATTTGCAAGATCTTCGTAGGTACTAAGTTCACCTTTTTGTACTCTCTCGTTACTATGAACTAAAATTCTAGACCTATAAGTTACAGGAATCCAAAATCCGTTTTTATCTAACAGACTCTCAGTAATTCCATCTGTCAATGATTCATCTTGATACTTTTGAAGAAGACCCATATTTGAAGCTTGCCACAATTTACCAACATCAACAGTTATAAATAAATCAGCTGGGCTATTATCTCCCTCATTTTGCATTCTTTGAATTAATTCATCTGCATTAGATTTAATAACATTGACTTTGATTCCTGTTGATTTCTCAAAATTATCATATTGTATTTGGTCAACATCATAATGTCTTTGACTGTAAATGTTTACTTCTTGTTCTGTTTGGTTATCAGCACAACCTAGAATAAAGATTGCAAAAAGAGATAATATTTTTTTCATCATTAAATATTTAAAACACAATATTAAAAAAAAAATTAATCTTATTTAGACTAATTCTAAATTAGTTTTTATATTAGCCAAAAATTATTTAGAACGGTTCTAAATTAAAAATCAGTTATTAATAATTAACCATAAACATTTAGAACCGTTTTTTAAAAAAAATAATATGAAAAAAATCTTAACGTTATTAACTATAATATCTAGTTTAATTCTAAATTCTCAAAACAATTCACTTGATAAAGAAAAGGACACTATTATCAATCTTGATGAAGTAATGATTAAATCAAATACAATTCTTGGTAACAAGTTTGTAGCAAGAAATAGAACAGGCGCTGCCTATTATCTTTCAACAGATGAGTTAGCAGATTTTAACTACACTGACATAAATAGAGCATTGAACAAAATAGCAGGTATTAATTTTTATGAGGAGGATGGATTTGGTTTACGTCCTAACATAAGTATTAGGGGTACATCTCCAGAAAGAAGTTCAAAAATTGCAATAATGGAAGATGGAATTTTAATTTCTCCCGCACCTTACAGTGCATCATCTGCATATTATTTTCCATCAGTTGCAAGAATGCAAGCAGTTGAGGTTTTGAAAGGTAGTAGTCAAATTCAATATGGACCGTATACAACTGGTGGAGCAATAAATTTTGTTTCTACTGAAATACCAAAATCATTTCAAGGTAAAATTTCAAGTAGTTATGGAAGCTTTAATACAGGTCAAACTTATTCAAAAATAGGAAGCAGCAATGAAGATTTTGGATATATGATTGAATATTTAAATTATAACTCTAATGGATTTAAAAAATTAGGTGAAAATTTAAATACTGGTTTTGATATTAATGAAATAACTTCAAAAGTTAAATTTAATTCATCAAAAAATGCAAAAATTAATCAAAGTCTAGAGTTGAAATTTCACTATTATGACGAAGTATCCAATGAAACATATCTCGGCTTAAGTGATTCAGACTTTAAAACAACTCCTTTTCTAAGATACATTGGATCTGGAAAAGATAAAATGGATGCAGAACATATTCAATATATGATAACACACGAGATTAAAATTTCTGAAAAATTTAATATAACCTCAATTCTATATCATAACGGATTTAAAAGAAATTGGTATAAACTTGATGATATAGTTCATGATGGTGAATCACAAAAAATTTCTAAAGTTATTGCAAATCCAGATTTATATCCTGGGCACATTGCATTTGTTAAAGGTGAACTCACTGAAGCTAATAATTTCTTAAAAGTGAAAGCTAATAATCGTGAATATACTTCAAGAGGGATCCAAACAAAAATAGACTATCATTGGTATGGAGAAAATAATTCTTTTAATGATTTAGAAATAGGGTTTAGACTTCATTATGATGAAGAAGACAGATTTCAATGGGAAGATATTTACACAATGAATTACGGAGTAATATCTTTGGATAAATATGGTGAAAAAGGTTCACAAGGTAATAGGATTAGTTCAGCAAATTCCTTTGCTTCCTATGTAATGTATAAATACAAACACAAAGGTTTAACAATAACACCTGGGATAAGATATGAATCCATAAAATTAGAGAGGAATGATTATGGTAAATCCAATCCATCAAGAAATAAAAGTGATTTATCATTTAGAGAAAACAAGGTGTCTGTGTTAATTCCTGGTGTTGGACTAAATTATAATCTTAATAATAAGATTTCAATATTTGGAGGAATTCATAAAGGGTATTCACCTCCCGGGAACTCAGAAGGACAAAAAGCTGAAGAAAGTTTAAATACTGAACTTGGAGCTAGACTTTCAATTAACAATGTTAACTCTGAAATAATTTTCTTTCAAAATAATTACTCTAATTTACTAGGAAATGACTTGGCAGCTACAGGTGGATTTGGTGAACTTGACCCATTTAATGCAGGGGAAGCTTTAGTAAATGGTTTTGAATTTCTTTTAAGAAATAATCTGATTGAGAATGATAAGATTAAAATCCCTCTTTCTTTATCATATACTCTAACAAATGCAAAATTTTTATCTGACTTTGGTAGTACTCAGGATATTTGGGGAGAGGTTAGAGATGGTGATAGAATTCCATATATTCCACAACATCAATTTAATTCTTCATTCAGTTTACAAACTAAAAATTATGAAATCAATATTAGTGGAAACTACAATGGAAAATTCTCAACAATTGCAAATGGTTCATCTCAAATACCTTCGTATTTAATATTTGATCTCTCATTCAGATATAATCTTCGATCAGATTTGATATTTAGATCTAAAATTATTAATCTATTTGATAAAAATTATTCAGTTTCAAGAGCACCAGCAGGTTTAAGACCTGGCCACCCTTTTGGAATTTATGCTGGATTTGAGTATAAGTTTTAATTAATTATTAAAATTATTTTTGCTTTATTTGAACTATAAATGAAACAAAAAAATGAAATAATTATATATGATGGCATCTGTGTTCTATGTAACTTTTTTATTAAATGGATTTTAGGTAAAGATCAAGATTTAAATTTCAAAGTAACAAATCTACAGAGCAATTTTACTAAAACTCATTATCCAGGAGTAACCAAGGTAGATTCTGTAGCAGTGATTTTAAGCAACGGGGCCATACTCCAAAAGAGTAAGGCTGTTTATTACATTTTAATGAAAGTAAAGACGCTAAGAATAGTCAGAGTCTTAATTTTTTTAACACCTACATTCTTGTCAAACTTAATTTATGATTTCATTGCCAAAACAAGATATTTGTTTTTTGGAAAATATAAAATGTGCCCTGTTTTAGATGTATTTAAAGACAGGTTTATAAGTTAATTTTAACCCAGAACTTTTTTTGATATTTTTTTAACTATTTTTTAACAAGTTCAATAAATATAGTGAACTTAAAACTATATTTTTAGAACCTTATATGTTATTATATTCCCTTTTATGACATTACATTTGCAATTGATAAAAAATAATTTTGAAGAATTTTGTTTGCTTTATTTTAGTTTTTTCATGCATTTGTGCAAATCAAACTTTATTGTCCCAAAAAATTAATGATTCAATTTCAACAAAAATATTAGATGAAGTTATTGTTTCTGCAACCAAGACTTTAAGGCAATTATCTACCCTTCCTCTTCCAGCAAAACTTATCTCAAAAGAAGAAATCATAAAAAGCAATTCAAGTAGATTAAGTGATATTTTGGATGATCAAATAGGCATCTTTGTAGTTCCAGACTTTGGAGGTGGAAATGGAATTCAAATGCAAGGGCTAGATTCTGAATATACTTTAGTTTTAATTGATGGTTTTCCAATTATTGGAAGACAATCTGGGACTCTTGATCTTGAGAGAATTGCCGTAGGTAACATTGAAAAAATTGAAATAATTAAAGGAAGTTCGTCAGGTTTGTATGGAACTGATGCGATTGGTGGTGTAATAAATCTCATCACAAAAAAAACTAACGAGGTTGTTTCTTTAGAATCTAGCTATAAAATTTCTTCATTTAACACGAATGATTGGTCAATAAACATTGGTTCATCTTTAAAGAAAGGTCATAGTATAAATGCTTTTTTTAACACACTAAACAGTGATGGATACGATCTTAATGACATTGAGTTTCTCAATACTGTTGAACCATATAAAAACTATACAGGGTTTATTCGTTATAATTATGAGAATGAAAATTTATCTGTTTTCTCCTCATATAGAATTTATCATGAAGATCAAGAATTCAAAATAAATAAAAACATCTATGGAGATAATGCTATAAATGAATCTAGTTTTAACACTTCAATAAATTATAAAGCAAATGATAAATTGTCATTAGTGATAGATAATTATCATACAAAATATAAAAATGAAGAAGCCCTAGAATCATATTCCCTTGATTATGACGAATCATTTTTTAATCAATCTTTATACAAAGCTGAACTTAGGTCTATTTATGAAATTAATCAAAAAAATAAATTAATTCTAGGTATTGGCTATAGCGAAGAATCACTTAAAAGAAATAATTTTTTTCAAGACAAAGTGTCTCAAAATTCTAATAATTATTTTATTCAGTATGAAGGATTTATACTTGAAAATACTAACTATATTTTTGGTGCTAGATATGATCAATATGACGAATATGATTCGGAGTTTAGTCCAAGATTTGCATTAAGAACTCAACTTAGCAATAATTTATCTTCAAAATTTTCAATTGGGAAAGGATTTAAAACACCTGATTTCAGACAATTATATTTTAATTTTTCAAATTCCAACTCTGGATATTCAGTAGTTGGATTTAATGCAGCAAAACAAATAATTAATGATCTCTTATCTCAGGGTCAAATCTCTAATTTAATAATTACCGAAAGTCAATTTGAAGGTCAGCTAGAACCCGAGACTTCAGTTAGCTATAACCTTGGTTTAAATTTTAAAATAAATACTAATATTAGTTTTGACATAAATCTGTTTAAAAATCAAATAAAAAATTTAATTGATTATAAAATAATTGCAACAAAAATTAATGGACAAAATATTTTTAGCTACTATAATTTAGACAGAGCTTACACTCAAGGTATTGAGTTTAATTCAACATTCAAGTTAAATAATAATCTAAGTTTAAATACTGGATATCAATACCTAGATTCAAAAGAAAATGATGTAAAGAAAAGAATAAAATCAGGAGAAGTATATGCAAGAGTAAACACTGTATCTTCTTCTTTTAAAATTAAAACAGATGATTATTTTGGTTTATTTAATAGGTCAAAACATAACATCAATACTAAAATTACTTTTATTAAAGATGATTTTCAAATTTACTTTAAAACTAAATATAGAAGTAAGTATGGGCTAATCGACAGTAATGGAAATGACATTTTAGACAATTATGATAAGTTTGTTAAAGGTAACTTCATCTCAGACATATCAGTCTCGAAAAAAATAAAAAGTCTCAATATAACTCTAGGTTTAGATAATATATTTAATTACAAAGACCCCCAGAATGTTCCAAATAACCCTGGCAGAGTTTTATATTCAAAAATTACAATAACTATTTAAACAACAATAAACCAAATCTTAAATTATGAGAAAAACAACTATTTATTTAACTATATTTTTATTAATCTTTTCATCATGTAGTAAAGAAGATGAAATTCAGCTTTTAGATATTGTATCTGAAAAATTTGAAAATCTTTACGCGCCTCAAAATGGTGGGAGAAATCAGAGGACTGGCCAGATGGAACCAGTATCTGGTGAATTCACAAAATTTAATTTTTCAACTGGACAAATTACGACAAGTGATACCGATTGGGACGTAGCATTTAGAGCTACTACAATTATAGTTAATGGTGGTGTATCACTTGAAACAATTGATGAACCAACAAGAACAGGTAATAGCGCAGTCTATTTAGCAAACGGAACAATGTCATCTGTTACTGATGTTGACTTAATGTCTTTAACTCAAGATTCTTCCAACGGATATGCAGTTCCAACTGGTGGCGGAAATGGATGGTATACTTATCAAGGACCTCCTGTAAATTTAATTTCTCCAACGCCTGGAAAAATTTTAGTTTTCAGGACAAATGATGGGAAGTATGCTAAAATGGAAATCTTAAGTTATTATAAAAATGCTCCAGAAAATCCAGATGCATATACTGATGAAACTCCATATTATACTTTCAACTTTGTTTATCAACCAAATGAAGGAGTAACAAGTTTCTAAACCAATTTATAGATCAAAAGTATATCTACTTTATAAGTGGATATACTTTTTTTTAACTAATTTGAACTTAAATATTTTTTAGGGGTAATTCCAAATTTTTTCTTAAAAACATTTATAAAATGACTACTTGAAGAATATCCTAAATGAGTTGATACTTCATTAACATTAAAACTCCTACTAGATAACATCTTACTAGCAGTATTCATTTTATAATCAGTTAGGAATCCAAAAACAGTATTACCATAGATTTGTTTAAATCCAGTTTTTAAATTTTTTAAGGGGATTTCAACTTCAATTGATAATTCTTTTAAACTAGGAGGGTTTTCAAAATTTTTAATAATTATTTCTTTTGCCATTTTTATTTTAACAACATTTTTTTCATCAGCTAAAAATGGGCATTGTTCAATATTCAAATCATTTGATTCATTAAAATAAATTCCTAGTAATTCGAAAATCTTACCTTTTAAGTAAAGGTTTTTTACATTTTCACTAAGCTTCTCATTAATTATCTGATTAAGAATAATGCTTATTTGAGGTGATATAATATTTTCCTTATAATACTTTTTATCTGAATTTTCTTGAGATAAAAATGAGATATCATCAGTTAATTCTGAAAACAAACCATGAAATTTTTTAATAGTAATTAAGAGACTTAAATATCTTGTATTTTTTTGGAAGGTTGCATCAATAGGGAGGTTAGTAGAAGGGTTAAATAAAATAAGTGAATTATTCTCTTTAAGGTCTAATGTATACGATCCATTATTATACCTAAATGAAATTTTACCCTCTAAGCAAAAATGAAATTGTATGAAATTAATATCAGTACTAAACAATATGTCTTCAGAATCTTTCTCAAAATTTGAATAGGTATTAATTAAAATATCATTGTCTATCTTAAAGGTATTCATATCTGTTATTAATATAAGACAAATATAAAATTGTTAAATAACATATAGAATTAATTTCATTAAATTAGCTAATATGGATGTAAGCTCTATTTTAATAGTTCTTCCTTTACTTATAATATTTTCATATCTGTTTGATATTTTTGCTAGGAGGACTAAATTCCCATCTGTTATACTTCTGGTATTTACAGGTATTATTGCTAGAGGTGTATCATCTTATTATGGTTATTCCAATTTTGAATTTCTGGATAGCTTAGTTCCAGTTCTTGGTACAATTGGACTTATTTTAATTGTACTTGAAGCAGCAATTGAATTAGAAATTAGAAAAGAAAAAACTGCTATTATAATTAAAGGTTTTTTGGCTGCGCTAGTAATACTTGTTATTAATATAGTCCTAGTTAGTCTTTTCTTTGGAGAAATAATAGGACTCTCTTATCCAACATCAGTTATATATGCAATACCCTTATCAATAATAAGTAGTGCTGTTGCAATTCCTTCGGCTACAGGATTAATAACAAAGAATAAAGAATTCATAGTTTATGAATCAACGTTTTCTGATATACTTGGAATTATGTTTTTTTATTATTCAATCAGACAGGCAGAAAAAGGTGATCCTCTTATTGGAGTTGAACCTATTATAACTTTAATTGGTCAGATTTTTTTAATTATAATAATTTCAATTGCTATAACTTATCTTCTTTTTCAACTTATACAAAGGATTGAACATCATGTTAAGTTCTTTCTTATTCTTGCTCTTTTAATATTAGCATATGAAATAGGAAAAGATTTCTTGAAACTTCCCTCATTAGTATTGATCTTTATTTTTGGAATATTTTTATCAAATTTTAAAAACCTAATACCTGAAAGTTTAAAAAAATACATAAAAACTGATAAAGTTGGAAAGTCTGATCTGCATGAATTTCATTTATTAACTGCAGAGTCAACTTTTTTAGTCAGAACTTTTTTCTTTTTATTTTTTGGTTTTTCTATACCACTTGAAAGCTTTATAGAATTTGAGCCATATATTATAGGTGCAACAGTTTTACTTATTATGTATGGAGTAAGATATTTTTATCTATCGATTGTCATAAATGATGAAGACTCACAACCGCTTCTGTATTTTTCACCCAGAGGTTTAATTACAATACTTCTATTTTTGAGTATATCTGATTATGATATCCAAAAAAGTAATATAGTTGATGAAAAAGTTCTGTTAGTAATTATTATTGCCTCAATGCTTATTATGATTCAAGGATCAATTAACCGAAAAAAGAAAGAAGATCCAAAATTAGAACCTCAACAAACTTTTACTGAAATTGTTGACTCACAAATTGAAAAGAAATGAAAAATATAAAAATTGTAGCGATAACTATTGCAATAATCTTCTCTGTCATCTATGCCCTAAATCTAGAATACTTTATAAAAGGTATTCGGGTAGTTTATTTAAATGGTCAGACAACTGTCTTTATTGACGATTTAAAATATTTTGATTATGAAACTATTGAAACTACTAATGAGAAGTCTCCTTGGAACGAAAGAGAAAATATAATTGCTACTTTCTCAGATGAATTTGAGGAAATAAATAGGGAGTTTGGAACCGTTGCATATATTGTGATCCATAAGGATACAATTATTGCTGAAAAATATTATAAAGGATATTCATCTAATTCATCTTCAAATTCTTTTTCAATGGCAAAAACTCTTGTTTCAATGATGATGGGTAAAGCTCTAGAATTAGGACATATTAATAGTCTTGAGGATAAAGTTATTGATTACATACCTGAGCTTAAAGGAGAATTTGCTAGTGAAGTACGAATTATCGATCTAGCAACTATGACTTCTGGATTAGATTGGGATGAAGGTACTTCCGATCCATTTAGCCCTGTTGCTAAACAGTATTTTGTTTCAGATGTTGAAGAACTAATGTTAAATCAGCCAATTATTGAAAAACCTGGAGTGAAAAATCATTATTCCAGTGGTAACACTCAACTTTTGTCAATTTTAATTGAAAGAGCTTCTGGAATTAAAACTGATAAATTTTTTGAAGATGAAATTTGGTCCAAAATTAACCCAGATAATGATGCTTACTGGCAAGTAGATAGTAAAAAGAAAGGAAATGTAAAATCCTTTTGCTGTTTTCACTCAAATGCACGTGATTTTTCAAGATTAGGAAAGCTTTATTTAAATTATGGAAACTGGAATGGAAATCAGGTTATTGATTCTGCTTTTGTAAAATCATCTATGAAACCTTTCCTCGATGATTTTGATGCATATGGGATTGGTCTTTGGTTAAAAAAACATAAAGGTTTAAATGTTTCCTTAATGAGTGGACATCAGGGTCAATATGTTATTATGATTCCTGAAAAAGAATTAATTATTACAAGATTAGGTCAAAGAGATATTGATCTTGGAGGTCCTGGTGTTTCAGGAGATGTTCTTACATATATTGACGAAGCACTTAAACTGATTATAGATTAAACCTTAAGTTTTAATTTAACTGGACAGTGATCTGAATGAACTACATCACTTAAAATTTTAGCATCAAGAATTTTATTCTCCAAAGATTTGGAAACAATATTATAATCTATTCTCCATCCTTTATTATTTGCTCTAGAATTAGCTCTATAACTCCACCAACTATATTGATGAGGATCTTGGTTTATAAATCTAAATGAGTCAATGAATCTATCTCCAAAAAATGAATCTAACCATTTTCTTTCTTCTGGTAAAAAACCTGATACTTTTTTGTTTCTTATTGGATCATGAATATCTATTGCATTATGGCAAATATTATAATCACCACATATAACTAAATTTTGAAATTTTCTATTCAAAGAATAAATATATTCTTTGAAATCATCCATAAATCTAAATTTAAATTCAAGTCTATCTAAGTTAGTTCCAGATGGAAGATATAGACTCATGATTGAAACTTCATCAAAATCTATCCTTAATGCTCTTCCTTCATAGTCCATATAGTCAATACCTGTTCCATATTCAATATGATTAGGTTTAGTTTTTGAAAAAATTGCTACTCCACTATACCCTTTTTTTTGAGCAGAAAACCAATATGTGTGATAGCCTAAGTTTTCAATTAAATTAAATTCAACTTGATCTTTGTTTGCCTTAGTTTCTTGAATGCATATTACATCAGGTGATTCCTTAATGAGCCAATCAACAAAACCTTTTTTCATTGCTGCACGAATTCCATTTACATTATAGGTTATAATGTTCAATTGTCCAGCTTTTTAAGTAAACTTTTAATTGTTAATTCAGAGTCAACAATTTTTGATAATTGTGACAGATTAATTCTTGTTTGCTCCATAGAGTCTCTATCTCTTATAGTGAAAGTATCATCCTCTAAGGTTTGATGATCAATAGTAATACAATAAGGGGTTCCAACAGCATCTTGCCTTCTATATCTTCTTCCTATAGCATCTTTTTCATCATAAATTATGTTTATTTCATGAACAAACTCTTTCATAATCTTTCTAGCATATTCTGGTAAACCGTCTTTTTTAAGTAATGGTAAAAAAGCTAATTTATTAGGAGCTAGGGCCCTTGGAATACTCATAACATTCCTAGATGATCCATCTTCCAAAGATTCAGTTTTAAAAGAATTTGAAATAATTGCTAAAAACATTCTATCAAGACCTATAGAAGTTTCAAGAACATATGGTGTGTAGTTACTTTCTAGTTCTGGATCATAATATTGTAGTTTTTTTCCAGAGAGTTCCTCATGACTTTTTAGATCAAAGTCTGTCCTAGAATGAATACCCTCGAGTTCTTTAAATCCAAATGGGAAAAGAAATTCTATGTCACATGCAGCATCTGCATAATGAGCAAGTTTATCATGGTCATGATATCTAAAAGAATTAGGATCAATTCCTAAATTAAGATGCCAATCAAGCCTGTTTTTCTTCCATTTTTTAAACCAGTCCTCTTGAGTTCCAGGTTTAATAAAATATTGCATTTCCATTTGCTCAAATTCCCTCATTCTAAAAATAAATTGACGAGCAACAATTTCATTTCTAAATGCTTTACCAGTTTGTGCAATCCCAAATGGTATTTTCATTCTAGAAGTTTTTTGAACACTCAAATAATTTAAAAATATTCCTTGAGCAGTCTCAGGTCTTAAATATAAATCCATACTTGAGTCCTCAGATGCTCCAAGTTTAGTATTAAACATTAAATTAAATTGTCTGACGTCAGTCCAATTACATGTTCCACTAACTGGACATTTAATCTCTAAGTCATCAATTAGTTTCTTCACTGCTACCAAATCATCATTTTCAAATGCAGAAATCATTTTCACTCTAACCTCTTCCTTAGACTTACTGATTTCTAATACTCTCGGGTTAGTTTCAACAAACTGTTTTCTGTCAAATTTTTCTTTAAATTTTTTTTCTGCTTTAGATATTTCTTTTTGAATTTTTGAATTAAGTTTCTCGATATGATCTTCAATCAAAACATCTGCCCTATATCTTTTTTTAGAATCTTTATTGTCAATAAGTGGATCATTAAACGCTTCAACGTGGCCAGACGCAATCCAAGTTTTAGGATGCATGAAAATAGCAGAGTCAATACCTACAATATTTTCATTTAACTGAATCATTGACTTCCACCAATATTCTCGAATATTATTTTTTAGTAAAGCTCCATTGTGAGCGTAGTCATAGATAGCATTTAAACCTTCATATATTTCACTTGAAGGAAATACAAAGCCATATTCTTTTGAGTGTGATATTATTTTTTTTAGAGCGTCTTTATCCATTAGTATATTGTAAAAATAGTTCTTTTTACTATTTTAAATACGTTAATTTGTAATGAATTGATACAATGAAAAAATTAATATATACAGTTTTATCAATAGCAGTAATTAGTGGTTGTGCTAAACGTGGTTCTCCAACTGGAGGACTGGTTGATAGTATTCCACCTGCTCTTGTTAATGCTAGCCCTAAAATTAATTCAACAAACTTTGACTCTGAAGAAATTAGACTAACATTTGACGAATTTGTTAAATTAGATAAAGTAGAAGAGCAACTAATTATTTCCCCACCTCTTGATAAAAATTCTTATGAAGTTAAACCACTAAACGGTGTAACAAAAAAAATATTTTTGGAATTTATAGATAGCTTAGAAACTGAAACCACTTATTCAATTAATTTTGGAAATAGTATTAAAGATAACAATGAAGGGAACCCGCTTACTTTCTTTAGTTATACATTTTCTACAGGAGAAACAATTGATTCTTTATATGTAAGAGGGAATATTTCAGATGCTTTTGATAAAGAAAGTGATGATTATATTTCAATTCATCTTTACAGGATTGATTCTGTTTTTAATGATTCTATAATTTTTAATAATCGCCCTACTTATATTTCAAATTCATTAGACTCTACTAATTATCAATTTAAAAATCTTAAGGAAGGGGAATACTTAATAGTAGCATTAAAAGATATTGACAACAATTACTTCTTTGATCCATTTTATGACAAGATTGGATTTATTGATTCACTAATTACACTTCCTCGTGACTCAATCATTAATTTTAAATTATTCAAAGAAGAGACATCTTTAATCTGGGATAAGCCTCATTTCATTAACAGTGAAAAAATAGGATTTGGATATTATGGAAAACTTGATTTAAAAAATATTAAAATTAAATCTTCAATACCTGATAGTGTTCAATATACTTATACTAAAGAAAATGAAAAAGATACCCTTGTTTTTTGGTTATCAAAAAACAGCTTTGATTCTCTAAATTTTAATCTTATTGAAAAAGATACCACAAAACTTGTAACAGTTAAGTTTGATAGGGCAAGAGATACTTTAATTGATTCTTTAAGTATAAGTGCTAAAACAGCTAATGTTATTCACCTTAAAGAAACATTTAAACTCTCATCAAATATCCCTTTAAAAAATATTAAAGATTCTCTTATTACAATTAGAGATATTGATTCTTTAATTATTCCTTTTGCTACTTCAATTAATGATAATCTAAATCAAATTGATATAAAATTTGAAGTCTCCCCTTCTGACAACTATAGAATATTTATTTTACCTGACGCAATAAAAGATATTAGAGGTGTGTCTAATGACACATTACAATATAATGTTATTAGTCAAACATTGGAAGATTACGGAAATGTTTATCTCGATGTAATTAGGAATAGTGAATCTAAATTTATTCTTCATATGATTAATAATGATGGAGACATAATTAGAGAGTTTAAAAATGTAACTCAAAATACTACTTATAATTTTGACTATGTTAGACCTGGAAAATATACATTTCGATTGATTGAAGACACTAATAATAATGATATATGGGATACTGGAAATTATCTTAAAAAAATCAAACCAGAAAGTGTTTATTATTTTACAAATGAACTCGAAGTTAGGGCTAACTGGGATCTTAATGAAACTTTCAACCTGAATCAAATTATATCCGTTAAGGATTCTATAAATTAAAAAAAATGAAAAATATTTTATCAATCTTAGCTATTCTATTCTTTTTGAATATTAATGCACAAAACTCATACTTTCCAACTAAAGGAAATTGGGAAACTAAATCTCCAGAATTTTTCAAATATGATTCAAGAAAAATTAATAAGGCAATTGATTTTGTAATTAAAAATCAAAACAATGGAAATAAGG
>JAQXBP010000043.1:0-9148 GCA_029252345.1 Flavobacteriaceae bacterium
GTCTGGAAAATAAATCTGGTTTATATCAGTCCATTTTTTGTTCATTATCTTTTTGAGATAGTCTATAAAGGTAGAAAAAAAACTAATATCTTTGTAGATATCTGGACACTAATATTTTACGATGAAAAAACTTCTTGTTTTTAGTTTGCTTTTTTTTGGGATAAGCCTTCTACAATCTCAATCTAATAGCAATTATCAATCAACAAATTATGGAACAAGAAATTATAATTCTAGTCTTAATTCCTTTAAGTATGGAATAATTGGAGCAAATCAAGATGCGACTGGTTCGCCTACAGGTCTTGTGTCAGCAATTATTAGAAGAGTACCAAGTGCAAAAAAAATTACCGACAGGTTTGGCAATGAAAACTTGTCACTTAGAGGAAGAAACTCTGTTGTTGCAGCTGGAGATGAGGTTCTTTGGGATATTGACGGCGTTACCTTTCAGACTCCCCCAATGCTTAGTGTTAATGAAGTACTATATGTTGAAATTATAAAAGGGTTGGCTGCAGGAAATAAATATGGTTCTGAGGGAGCTGGTGGAGTTGTAATTGTTAAGACTTCAGTTAGCGCATCAAAACGAGAGCTGATAAATTCACCTAAAAACTTATGGAGGTCATTAACTGAAAAAAGAGTTAAGAATAAAAAACAATAAAAATTTATAAACTTTTCAATACTTTTGATGTCCAATGAATATGAAAAACATCTACATCTTAGCGCTAATTTTTATTACTACCTTTTCTTTTTCACAAGAAGATAAAATTGAAACTGCACAAAAAAACGCAGTTTCGTCAATGTCATTAGTTGATGCGCTTGCTTCAAGAATTCCTGGAGCAAGAAAAATCACTGACAGAAGGGGAAATAAAAATATTGCTATTAGAGGAAGGCAATCTTTTAAAACAGCTGGAAATCAAGTTCTTTGGGAGATTGACGGTGTTTTGTATTCAAATCCTCCAGAATTAAATGCTAGTCAGGTGAAGTATGTTGAAGTTCTAAGTGGTCTTGCTGCCACAAACAAATATGGAAGTGAAGGTGGAGCAGGAGTTATAGTTGTAATGACAAATGTAAGTGCTGAAAAGTTTAACAGTCGAAAAAACATTTGGAACAGATCAAAAAAGGTTACTTCTAAAAAACCCAAGAAGAAAAAGTCTAAGAAGAAGAAAAAGAAGTCCTAAACCTTTTTAGTATTCTTGTCCCCAACAAAAATCCTGAGGAAACATTAAGCAATCAAAAAAACCAACAAAATTTAATTAGAGCTTACTCAGGTTTTGTAAATTTAAGTAAATATCAATTTTGAAAAAAAGTGCTATATACATATTGTGTTATTTTTTATTACTAGGCTGCAACTCAGATATTACAAATAAAAAAGATATTTCTGATTTAGAGTCCTTACAACTTAAAACTTCATTTGTAGATCTAAATGAGAATAATTTAGATCTCTCAGTGTTTAAAAAAGGGAAAACTGTAATTAGTTACTGGGCCACATGGTGCAGGCCATGTATAGAAGAAATGCCTAGTCTCAAAAGAGCTGAAGAAATATTAGAAGATTACGGCTACACTTTTTTGTTAGTTTCTGATGAAACAATTTCTAAAATATCTAACTTTAAAAATGACAGGAATTTTGATTTCAATTTTCTGAAATCAAATAAATCATTTGAAACACTCGGAGTTTATTTTATGCCTACGACATATATTTTTGATGAAAATGGAGAAATAATTGAAACTATTGTTGGAGCAATTGAATGGGATTCTGAAGAAATGATAACCAAGTTAAAGATGCTTTAAAATGAAAAAATTTGCTATAATTCTGTCTTTACTAAGTGTTTTTTCTTGTACATCAAAAGATCTTATAATAGAAGAAATATCTTTTTTATATGATAACAGTAATGCACAACCTAGTTTAACTTCAAGTAATGGTTCTTTAGCATTGACTTGGATTTCTTCTGACAAGGATATGAATGCTAGTTTAAATTTCAGACAATTCAAAAACGAAAAATGGACTAATCCACAAACATTGGCAATTGGTTCTGACTGGTTTATTAATTGGGCTGATTTTCCAACTCATGCAATAAGTGGTGATCGAGTTTTAACAAGTTATCTAAAAAAATCTGCTTCTGGTACATATACTTATGATGTTTTTTTAAATCTACAAACATTATCCGGAGAGAAAATAAAAGAAGATTTTATACTAAATACTGATGGCTTTAAAGCAGAACATGGTTTTGTGAGTATATCTAAAAACAATAACAAAGGGTTTTTTATTACTTGGTTAGATGGAAGAAATACAGTAGAAAAAGAATTAAACGGAAATCACAAACCAATGACCATTAGGTTTGCAGAAATTACAAAAGCTGGAGATATTGTAAATGAAATTGAACTAGATTCTTCTGTTTGTGATTGTTGTCAGACATCAATAACAAATACTGATAAAGGTCCTGTAGTTGTTTATAGAGATAGGAGTGATAAAGAAATTCGAGATATATATGTCACCCAAAATATAAATGATGAATGGGAAACTCCAGTTCCAGTTTATAATGATGGATGGGAAATATATGGATGTCCAGTAAATGGTCCTAAAGTTGTATCTAATTCAAATAACCTTGCTGTTAGCTGGTTTACTGTTGCTGATGGAAAGCCGTCAGTTAATCTTTCATTTTCAGAATCTTATGGGTCTTCTTTCAGCAACCCAATAAAAATTAATGACTATACTGCTATCGGCAGAGTAGATGTTGCTTTCTTAAACGACAGCGAAGTCATGGTTAGTTATATGGAAGTTGATGATGTTGGTACATATTTAAGATTAAAAAAAGTTTCAATAGATGGGAAAGTTTCTGAGCCAATTACAATTTCTAAAATTGATAGTGGACGGAATACAGGAGTACCTCAATTAGAAATACTAGATAATGAGATATATATTGTTTGGACTGTTTTTGAGAATGAAAATAATCAATTAAAGACAGTAAAATTAAGTTCTAAAGATTTTTAAATTATGAAAAACATCTACTTATTAGTGGGATTGATACTGTTTGGTTGTTCCAATAAAGAGATTGATTCTGCTGAGATTGATTCTGCTGAGATTGTAAGCAAAATTGTATTACCTAAAATTATAAACGAGACTTCGGGTCTAGAGTTTTACAACAACAATTTTATCACTCACAATGACTCTGGAGGAGAACCTTCTCTTTATGTTTTTAATGAAGATGGTGAAATAATTGAAACGATAGGGCTGAATAAAAACCCTGATTTTGAAATAGAAAATAATGACTGGGAAGACATAACAAATGATAACGAATATCTTTTTGTTGCCGATACTGGTAACAATTTTGGTAATAGAGATAATCTGAATATAATTAGGGTTAGTAAAGGGACTGATTTTATGGTGGATGGCATAATTGAAATCTCTTATTCAGATCAAGAGTCATTTTTTCCAAGGCCAAAACACAAATATGATGCTGAGGCTATAATTGTAATTGAGGATAAAATTGCTTTATTTTCAAAAGACAGGGAAAACCTAAATACTGATTTATACCTAGTGGATAAAAACCGGAATGGCAGTCAAATCCTTACAAGTGAAGTTTCATATAATGTAAATACATTGATAACAGGAGGAGACTATGATGAAGACAGGAATTTACTAGCATTAGTTAGTTATAATTCTAATGGAAATCAATACCTGCTTTTATTCGAAAACTTTAAATTAAATAATCTAGAAAATAACACTTTTAAAAAGTTGAAAATTCCACTAGAACAAGCGCAAATTGAGGCAGTAAAAATAATTGATGAAAAAACTTTTTGGGTGACATCTGAAGATGAAGGTATAGGGAGTCCTTTTATGTATAAAATTGAAATTAATTAAAAAACGCTCCTAACAAAACCAATTAACAAAAATTCAAAATTAACCTAGCTAAAAAAAGGACTAAAATTGCCTTAGGAGCGTTTTTGAATCATTAATCTAAATGTAACTTTATTCTTTTTAATATTATTCTAAAGAAAAGTTAAAAATTAGTTAAGTTGATAGCTTAAACTTATTTTAAGAAAAGGATGTCTTGAGGTTCTTTGTTTTTCTGTGTCTTTAGACATAGAGTTAAATGTTGTCAATATTTGTAGGTTTCTAAACTTCTTCTTAAGGCCAACTTCTATTGTATTCCTATATTTATTGGAAGTCATAGTTAAGGGGGCGTCCTCATTAAACAAACTTCCTTCTAGCTTATAATCATGAAAATAATATTCTTGATGTGTACCTAAATAAAATGAAAGTTTATTTTTAGAATTGTTAATTATATTATCTGAGAAACCTGCCCAGCTTGTATCTCCAATTAATAGACCAAAATTAACGCCAGTCATAATTTGATAGGTTCCTATTATTGAATATACTTTTGTGGTAATGTTCACATTATCCTCAATTTTAAAACCTTTAAAGTAATTAGCTACTAAATTGATTTGAAATTCTTGCGGCATTTGAGACTTCCATGCCAAATGTGGTAAATCTAAAATAAGATCATGGTAAAGGTTCTGCATTCCTTTAGCTAATGATGCATCACCCGTTATTCCAATATTTCCCCCTAAAGTTAAGCTTGAGTTTTTAGAAATTTGTTTTTGTTTGCTCAGCTCTAAAAACAGGTATCCACTGTAAGGATAGTCGTATAGCTGAGTGTTCAACTCATACCTGCTTGATGGAGTGTAAATTAACTGTCCTATTTTAAAATGATGAAAATGCTTTTTATTCTCTATGTTTTTTAGTGAAGAAAAAGAAATAAAAATTCCGCTGGAATAATACATGTCTCTGCTATCAAAGTATAGGTCGTTATCAACATCTAGATTAATCTGGTTTTGAGAATAGCAAAAGTTAAAAGAAATGAATAATACTATTAGCTTTAAAAAGAAAATGTTTTTCACATATCTAATTTAAGAATTAGTTTATCAATTTAAAATCACTTTTTTTGATTTTGTGAGTTGCAAATATCTCTCCAGTTTCAGTGTCTATAGTAACACAGTGAGCTCGAGAAGTTTCACTTGTAAATTCACAGTCTATTTGATACTTTCCTATTTGCCTCTCCTGTATGGCAGAGCCTCCAATTATAGCAACCATACCAATTACTGCAAGTATTAACATTGTAATATTTTTAATATTTTTCATAGTGTTTGTTTTTATATAAGTTAGTGAATTATAATGTAAGTAACTGTTTATTACCATTTTACCTTATTTAATAATTTTACTCTAATTTTAATATTATTTTTTTATGATTAAAATTGAACTGGCCAAAACAACTGATCTAGACGGGGTAATGAGAATCATTAAAGCTTGTGCCGCAGATTTGATTAGCAAAAAAATTTTTCAATGGAGTGAAAAATATCCAAGCAGGGAGGTTTTTAAAAATGATATTAAAGAAAACACCCTGTACATTACTAGACATAACTCAGAGGTTATTGGTTGTGTTGTATTGTGTTCAAATAAGGATCTAGAATATGAAGATATAAAGTGGTTAACAGAGGATAATAAAAATTTATACATTCATAGATTAGCAGTTGATCCAAAATTTCAAAAACTAGGGGTTGGAAAATCTTTAATGGACTTTACAGAAATCTATGCTAAAAAAAATGGTTTTAAGTCTATCCGACTTGATACTTTTAGTCAAAATAAAAGAAATAATAAATTCTACAAATCAAGAAAATATATTCAGCTTGGTGATGTTTTTTTTCCAATGCAAAGTGAATTTCCCTTTCATTGTTACGAAAAAATAACAAACTAAAACCCTAGATCCTCTAGATCTTTTTTCTTTTTAGAACTTTCAATATTTAAATTTTGACAATCTAAAGGAATGGTCACTATTTCAGGGACAGGAAATTCCTCTAATGAAATTCCTAAATCAGGATTTAAATATGCCTTTTTCATAAACTGACCCCAAATTGGCAGGGCCATTGTTGCTCCTTGTCCAAATGCAATATCTTCAAAATGAACAGACCTGTCTTCTCCTCCAACCCATACTCCTGTAACTAAGTTTGGGACCATCCCCATAAACCAACCATCACTCTGATTTTGAGTTGTTCCTGTTTTTCCAGCAATTGCATTTTCAAATGCATATGGATAGCCTGTAATCAAATTTTTGTATATATAGTTTGTTTCCTCTAAACCTGAATGCCTTAGTCTGCCTCCTGATCCATATTTAGTTACACCCTCCATTAAGTTTACAGTCACATATGCTGCTTCTTCGCTAAGTACATCTGTAGTTTGTGGAACTACTTCATACAAAGGAACTCCGTTTTTATCTTCTATTCTGGTAATAAAAATTGGCTCAATATATATTCCTTTATTAACGAAAGTGCTATAAGCTCCTACCATCTCATAAATACTAATATCTGGTGTTCCAAGAGCTATAGAGGGTACCTCAGGCAGAAATGATTTAATTCCCATTTTTTTCATTAATGTTACTACTGGCTTTGGTCCAACTTGATCCATTAATCTTGCACTTATAGTATTTATTGAATTAGCTAAAGCGTTTTTTAAATTACGTGTTTGCCCATACTTATCACTTGAGTTTTTTGGACACCAAGCATCCATATTTCCGTGTTTCATGGGCTCAATACAATAAAGAGCATCTGGAACAGTGTAACATGGTGATAGTTTAAGTTGGTCAATAGCTGTGGCATATAAAAATGGCTTAAAAGTTGACCCTATTTGACGTCTTCCTTGCTTAACCTGATCATACTGAAAATGCTTATAGTTGAACCCTCCAACCCAAGCTTTAACATGACCCGTTTGAGGCTCCATTGACATCATCGATGCGCGTAAATGAAATTTATAATACCTTATTGAGTCAATTGGTTTCATTATTGTATCTATATCTCCATTCCAAGAGAAAACTTTCATCTGTGTATCTACTTGAAACGAATCCCAGATTTCATCTTCACTTTTGCCACTTAATTTCATCTTTCTCCATCGTTCTGACCTCATGGCGGAAAGTTTGATTAGGGTGTCAACTTGTCCTTCTCGAAGGTCTTTAAAAGGAGGGGTTGGATTTTCTTCTGACTTTTTGTTTTGAGCAAAAAATTCAGCCTGAAGACTTTTCATGTGTTCATTCACAGATTCTTCTGCAATCGATTGAAGCCTAGAATCAATTGTTGTATAAATTCTTAAACCGTCTTTATACAGGTTGTATTTAGTGCCGTCTTGGCTAGGATTTTCTCTTAACCACCTATTCATAAACTCTTGCAGGTAAGCTCTAAAATATGTAGCCAATCCTTCTCTATGAGACTCAGGGGAGTAATCGATATAGAGAGGTAGCTGGGTAAGTGAATCCATCTCAAGTTTTGTAATCATTTCATTTCTCTGCATCTGCTGAAAAACAACATTTCTTCTCGCTTTCACAAGCTCCGGTCTTCTTAGTGGATTATAATATGATGAGTTTTTAAGCATTCCTATAAGTGTAGCTGCGTCTTCTATGAGGAGAGAGTCTGGTGTTTTGTTGAAATATATTTTTGATGCTGACCTTACTCCATCTGCAGTGTTTCCAAAGTCATATATATTCAAATACATGGCGATAATTTCATTCTTGGTATACCTTTTCTCAATTTGAATAGCCAACACCCACTCCTTTGCTTTTTGAAGTACTGCTTGAAAGATACTTCTAGACCTTACTCCAACAAAAAGCTGTCTAGCAAGTTGTTGACTAATGGTGCTTGCTCCTCCTCTTGTATTTAAGAAAGCTATTGCCCTTAGTGTTGATCTAACATCAATTCCGGGATGATCATAAAACCTTTCATCTTCAGTTGCAATTAAAGCATCTACCAAATTCCTAGGAAGTTCATCATAAGTAATAGGTGTTCTATTGTCGTTAAAATAAAATTTACCCAAAATCTCACCGTCAGATGAAATTATTTGAGTGGCAAGATTTGTGTTAGGGTTTTCTAATTGTTCAAACTCTGGCATTTCTCCAAATGTACCGTTGCCAGCAAGAATAAATAATCCAAAAAAGGATATTAAACCAAAAATTACTGAGGCCCAAAGCAGCCTGATTGTAAGTAATTTTTTCATATTAGCTTATCTTAAATTTTAATTTAGCAGACCGTCCCTTTTTAAATATTTTATTACTATTGTGTTTTCCTTTTCTAAGAGATTTTTGTTCCTCGAAAGATAGCTCAATAATTTCCATACACTCATTAGAACAACAACTATTCATCTTTTCTTTACAATTATCACATTGAATAAAAAGAAGGTGACATGATTCGTTAATACAATTAATATGAGAATCACATGGCTTTCCACATTGATGACAATTAGAAACTATATCGTCCGATATTCTTTCTCCTCTTCTTTCGTCAAAAACAAAGTTTTTTCCAATAAAATGATTCTTTAAATCATTTTCACTTACTTGTCTAGTATATTCTATAATTCCACCTTCTAGTTGAAAAACATTTTTTATTCCTTTATGCTTTAAATAAGCACTAGCTTTTTCACACCTTATACCACCTGTGCAATACATTAGATAATTTTTTTCTTTTCCATTTTTTTCGAGTTCCATGTCAATAGTTTCAAGTGACTCTCTAAAAGTGTCTACATCCGGTTTTATAGCGCCTTTAAAAAAACCTATTTCACTCTCATAATGATTTCTCATATCAATACAAATCGTGTTTTTATCATCTAGCATTTGATTAAACCTTTTGGCGTCTAAGTGTTCTCCTATCTTCGTCACATCAAATGTCTTTTCATTAAGCCCATCAGCAACTATTTTTTCTTTGATTTTAATGGTAAGTTTTAAAAAAGATTTACTGTAGTGTTCTAGGGCAATATTTAATCTAATATCATTTAGAGGTAGTATTTCACTTATTGACTTTTTGAATGTTTCGAGGTTTTCTTTTGGTACTGAAAGTTGAGCGTTTATTCCTTCACTTGCAACATAAATTCTTCCCAAAACATCTAATTTAGAGAAAGCAATAAACAGATGGTCTCTAAATAAAGAGGGGTTTCCTAAATTAAAATACTTGTAGAAAGAAAGCGTTATTCTCTCTTGAGAATTTTCATCAATAATTCTGGCGCGCTCTTCAGCACTAAGTTTATTGTACAGTTGCATGCTATACTAATCTAGATTGCAAAATTACAATTTTTTATAACCTTATCTGAGTTTCAATCAGCTAAACCTTCTAGTTTCTTGCC
>JAQXBP010000044.1:0-5799 GCA_029252345.1 Flavobacteriaceae bacterium
AAGACACTTGTGTATCCAAACTCAGGAGAAATATATAATCCAAAAGATAAATACTGGAGTGGAAAAAATGAATTTAATGATGAAATGATTAAAAATTGGCTAAGTTTATCTCCAGATATTATAGGAGGATGCTGTAGGGTTGGTTATGATAGTATCAAAAAAATGAGAGATGAAATTGACAGCTTATAATCTAATAAAATGAAGACTAGTTTAAAAGAATTACTTTTTGCATTTTTTGCATTTACCTTATCCTTTTCAGTTGCATATATTACTGAAATCAAAATTGTAAAGGATGCTGTTTTAATCGCATTCTTGATTCAATGGTTATTATTTATACCTGCTTATATTTTTCAAACTGAAAAATTTTATGATTTATCTGGAAGTTTAACTTATATATCTGTTGTATCATTCTGCTTTTATAGCAATTACGAGTCAAGTAGAATAAATCTAGGGAATGTAATTATATCTTTATTAATAATTATGTGGGCAGTCAGGCTTGGAAGTTTTCTTTTTATCAGAATTAAAAAAGCTGGAGAAGATATACGATTTAGGGAAATCAAGAAATCACCAACACGATTTTTTATGACTTGGACTCTCCAAGGAATGTGGGTTTCTCTTTGTTCTGCTTGTGCATTAGCAGGTATTGCAAATGGTATAGAAATTAACTCTTATTTCTATTCAGGTATTGTAGTTTTTATAATTGGTTTTACTACAGAGATTATTGCCGATAATCAAAAAAGTAAATTTAGAAAAGACCCTAACAACATGGATAAATTTATAAGTTCAGGACTTTGGAAACATTCAAGACATCCCAATTATTTAGGTGAAATTACCTTATGGTTAGGCATATCAATTATTTCATTTTCATCTCTAGCAGGATGGCAACTAATTACACTTATATCTCCAATATTTACATATTTATTGTTGGTATATGTAAGTGGAATCAGAATTCTTGATTATAATGGAAATAAAAAATGGGGTCATCTTGATAGTTACAAAGATTACAGGAAAAACACTCCAAGATTAATAGGTTTTCTTTAATATATATCAATACTAAAACCCGCTGATATATAAAACATATCACTATTCAAACCCCTTCCAATAGACAAGTCTAATTGTTTATCATTATCAACTAAATAAGTGATACCTGAGTCAAAATTTAAATTAGAATTATTTGAAGACTCTTCTCCAAATATCTCAAAGAAAACTCCAAAAGATCCTAGACTCTTGCCATATACTAGAGTGTAAATAAATTGTCCATCATAATTATTATACTTATTATATCCAATATTATAAGCAATTTGAGAATCATTTTTTATATCATGCGATACAAGTAGTCTACTTAATAAACCATATTCATTATATGAAAATATTTCAGGAGCAGTAGGCACCGAAAGGTGTGTTAGAAATCCTATTTTAATTCTGTTATTATCCTCATCTAAAATTTTAAACTTAGCTCCTATTTCAAAATCACTAAAAGAAGATTTTTTTAAATTAGAAATATCATCATTTATTAAATAATTACTATTTAATCTCATTTCAATACCATCAATAATTCCAATTCTAAATAGAGTATTAATATTTGATTCGGAATCTTCTATTGATATTCCTGTTTCAATTTGTACATGACCTTTTGAAAGAACTAAAGATGACTCCGTTTGATCAGGTCTTTCAGAAGTAAGCTGAGAATAAAGGCTGGAAAAGCATATAGAGAAAAAAATAAATGTAAGTAATAGTTTAGTTTTCATTGAATATTTCTTTTGCTATGTAATTACTTCCTGTTATCAGAATTAAATCATCTTTGGAAGCTTCTGTTTTTATTTTATTAAATATTCTTTTAGAATTTACATCAAATTTAATACTTTCTGTAAAATTTAAATTTATCTCTTCTAGATCCATAGATCTTTCTATTTTTAAGGAGGTAAAATAAATATTTGAGTCTTGAGGAAGGTGCCTTATTAGATCTTTGATTTTTTTTCCTTTAACAAAACTTAATAAAACATATATTTTATTATAAGTCATTTTTGAAATTTGATTTGCCAAACTTTTAAATCCTGATTCGTTATGAGCAGAATCAAATATTATCATGGGATTATCTTCGATTAAAGACCATCTACCAAATAAACCCATATTTATCTTTACATTATCTATACCTCTTTGAATTACTTTGTCATTTAAAGCATTTAAATTAAGTGATTTACATGCCTGAATACTTGTGTGTATATTTTTATTTAAATATTCTATATCGGAATATATTATATCTTTAGATATATCAGGAACAAAGGTTATTTCTGTTAATTTTTCTTTACATACATTAATAAAAATTTCATTTGTTATTTCATTTTTTTCACCAACAACAAGTTTAGATTTTTCTTTTATAATTCCTGCTTTCTCTGTTGCGATTAACTCCAGAGTATCACCTAAAATTTCTGTATGATCGTAAGATATATTTGTTATGACTGAAACCAAAGGACTAATGATATTAGTAGCATCTAGTCTTCCACCTAAACCAACTTCAATTATAGCATAATCAACTTTATGTTTTTCAAAATAGCTTAAGCATAAACCAAAGGAAACTTCAAAAAAACTTAATCCAAGATTCTCTATAAGTATCTTGTTTTCTATAATAAAAGAAGATATGAATGACTTTTCAATTTTATTATTATTAATTTTTATTCTTTCTCTAAAGTCAAAATAATGAGGAGAAGTAAATGTCCCTACCTTAAAATTAGATTCTTGAAGAATTGATGATATATATGAGCATGTACTTCCTTTTCCATTTGTTCCTCCAACATGAATAAATTTTAACTGATTATTGGATAAATTTAATTCATGAATAAACTTATTTATATTATCAAGTCCAGGTTTATAAGCAACAGATCCACTATTCTGATAAAATGGCAATCTATTTAATATCCAATTCTCAATATTTTTATACTCCAATCTTTTAAGTTAAGATAAATGCTTCCATAAGTACAAAAGTTATAAATCCTGCAGCAAAACCAATAAATGCTAGCCAGCCTATCTTTTTTAAATACCAAAAAAATTCAATTTTTTCCATTCCCATAGCAACTACACCAGCAGCAGAACCAATAACCAAGACACTTCCTCCTGTACCTGCTGAATAAGCGATTAAGTGCCATAATGAATCATCCAGTGGTTGAGAAAACATTCCAATAGAAGCTGCTACTAAAGGAACATTATCAATAACTGCAGATCCTAGACCTAGTAACCCTGCTACAATTCTAATATCTGGTATAGCAGTTTCTAGATATTGAGCAAATTCAAATAAATATCCTATAGACTCTAAGGCTGCTACAGCCATTAATATACCTAAAAAGAATAAAATACTTGGTAATTCTATTTGAGTTAAAGCTTTATGAACTGGACTTTGACTGTGCATAACACCATCATTATTAGGGGTAGTAATATTAAACTTCGTTCCACTAAATATTTCAGCAAAAGTTGCAACAACTGCCAAAGATAACATCATACCAACATATGGTGGAAGGCCTGTTAAAACTTTAAAAACTGGAACAAAAATTATTCCACCTAAGCCTAACCATAGCATTGTAGTACCAATTTTAGTTATATTACTTTCATCATTATCAACCCCACTAACATTACCTTTAAAAGGTTTTAAAAAAGTAGCAATATAAACTGGGACTACCATACATACAACTGAAGGAATAAAAACATACACAAATAGCTTAGGAACTGTAACTTTATCAGCAATCCAAAGCATAGTAGTAGTAACATCACCAATTGGTGACCAAGCACCACCTGCATTTGCAGCAATTACTATTAAACCCGCAAACCACAATCTTAAATTTTTATCTTTTATTATTTTCTGTAGTATTGTAATTAATACTATGGTAGCAGTTAAATTATCAATTATAGCTGACAAGATAAATGCTAAAATTGCAAAAATCCATAAAAGTTTTTTCCTTGACTTAGTTCGAACAAATGACTTGATTTTTTCAAATCCATTATAATAATCTATTATTTCAACTATAGTCATAGCTCCCAATAAGAAGATCAAAATTTCTGAAGTATGAGCTAAATGATATGCCATTATCTTTTTAACTTTTACTGGAATTAGCTCTCGAAGTGCAGTATCTACTTCAAATACAGGGATATTGAAGATTGCAATTATAGCCCATAAAATAGCCATCATTCCAAGAGCTGGTATTAACTTATCAATTTTAAGACTATGTTCAAGAGTAATTAAAAGATACCCTGCAATGAATATTCCTAATAATATTGTTTCCATTTATTTTAAATTTATTTCCATTAAAGAAATATGACTTTATTAGTCTTTGTTCTAATAGAATGATTTATGGTAAACATCTAATTTATTAAAAAAAAATTAAATTTTAGGAATAAAAATATTACCAGAACTATGGTCTTTAATTGCTCCAGTAACAGAAGAATAACAGTTATTAATATTTAGATCTTTTAGAACTCCTAAAAAGCCAAAAATCAATGCTTCTTTATATTCAATTATTTCTGAATTAGGAATAATTATTTCAGAACCTGTTAAGTCTTTAATATTTTGAATTAAATAATCATTGTATGCTCCACCACCTGTTATTAGAATTTTGCCAGTGCTTTTAATGTTATCTGCAATTTGACTAGCAAAGTGTTTTGAAAAAGTATTAAGCAAATCTTCTAAAGGGATTTCTGAGAAACTATTTATAATTGGAAAAATAATTTGATTAACCCATTCGACCCCTAAAGATTTTGGTGAAACTTGTTTATAGTAATCTAAAGATTGTAGACAATTAAATAATTCAATATTAAGTTTTCCTGATAATGCAATCTTTCCCTTGTGATCATATTTTAAATCAATTAAGTTAGATAAATGATTAAAAACAATGTTAACTGGACAAATATCATATGCAATTAAGTTATTATTTGATTTAATAGTAATATTTGCAAACCCTCCAAGATTTATTAAAGTATCATATTCTGGAAATATATATTTTTCGCCAACTGGAACAAGAGGTGCGCCTTGCCCTCCTAGTTTAACATCCTGTAGTCTAAAGTCACAGATAACTTTTAATCCAATATAAGCTGAAAGATCTTTTAAATTACCTATTTGATAGGTAATAGAGTTTAATGGATCATGAAGAGCAGTATGGCCATGAGAGCTTATAAAATCGATTTTTTTAATGGAAAAATCATCTATAAATTTTAAGATGTATTTTGAAAGAAGTTTAGTGTAAGATTTATCTATTAGTTTAATTGAATCAAGATCTTTATCTGATAGATTTTTTAAAATTTTTTGCCAATCATTATTATATTGATATGTTTTAGACTCTAAAATTTTAAAGCTCCAATATTTATTAAAAACAAAATTAGCATAAACTAAATCAATACCATCAATTGATGTTCCTGACATTAATCCTAAAACATAATAATTTTTCATTTTTAACTAAAGAAGTTCCATACTAATCCTAGTCTTATAGACATATCTCGATATGGACTAAAAGGATCTGAATAATAATCATAACCTGTAAACGAACTATTTAAATGCTCAACTTTAATAAAAACTCTTGTTTGTTGAATTTTTGCATTAAAGAAGAAATCAAATCTAGGGAACTCTCCAATTTCACGATAATTTTGAGTTACAAATTCTGAAATTAAAGGATTGTAATGGTCTGCATAATATTTAGTGAAATAATTAAATGTCAATCCAGTTTGAATAAACAATGAATTATTAAAAATATTTGTGGAATACATAATTGTATTTCTAGTTATCCACTCTGGAACGTTAAGAGTAGATAAATTTCCAGG
>JAQXBP010000045.1:0-15209 GCA_029252345.1 Flavobacteriaceae bacterium
TTTTGGAATTCATTTACACTTTGAAGAATTCTTTCTTCTGATTTATATCTATCAAGGATTTCAAACTTCAAAGGATTTGTAAAATTCATGTAATTCCCTGCATGATTTGAACTCCATAATCTTGGGATTAAACCTCTATGATTTGAATTAGAATTTATTTCAGAATCTTCCCAATTATTAACTACTTTATATCTATTAGTTAGATAATCTCTTTCATATTTTGGTTTTCCATCGATATATGGTTCTTTATCATCTTGCGGAGCATAAATATCTGAAAACATAGGTCCATAAAAAAGATATGTCTTAGGGTATTGTTCTAATCTATAGTAGGCTAAAAGTGTTCTTGCATCTGATGGAGAATTTTCATTTATGACTGTGTTTGCATTAGATCTAATAGGAAGCATTACCCATGATGAAAATCCAATAAAAACAAAAAGAACACATAGTATTAATGTATTCATTTGTATCATTCCATTAGATCGAGTATACTGAAGTGATCTGTAGAACAGAAAAATTATTAAAAAAGCTGCTATGATTGTTCCAGAGTTAAAAGGTAGACCTATTGAGTTTACAAAGAAGACTTCAAGTTGACCAAATAATGCTAAAGTAGATGGAAGTAAAAGTTTAAAAATAAATAACAGAACTGAAACTGAAATTACATTTGCTAATAAAAAATTCTTGATTGTAATTTCTTTATATTTTTTAAAGAAATAGATCATCCCAATAGCAGGAATTGTCAATATTGCCATAAAATGAACCCCAAATGAAAGACCAATTAAAAAAGCAATTAACAACAACCATCTATCACCTCTTATGTTATCAAAATCTTTTTCCCATCTAAGTCCAGCCCAAAATGTTGCTGATAAAAAAAGCATAGCTAAAGCATATACTTCTGATTCAACCGCATTGAACCAAAAACTATCTGAAAACATAAAAGCCAGAGCTCCAATTGAAGCACTTAAAATAATATTTAAGCTATTAGAAAAATTATTCTTGCTAAAAATTTTTTGAAGAAATAATGTTGTTGACCAAAAAAGAAATAATATAACAAATGCACTGGATACAACGGATAGAAAGTTAACTGCAATAGCAATAGATTCATTATCTGATGCAAATAATGAAAAAATTGCACCCATCATTTGATAGAATGGTGCACCTGGTGGGTGACCAACTTGAAGTTTTGCAGATGTAGATATATACTCTCCCGCATCCCAATAACTCGAAGTTGGTTCAACTGTTAAACCATATGTGATTAATGCAACTGAAAACAGAAGCCACCCAATCACATTATTAATTTTTCGAAACCTAGTTTCGGACATATTAGCCTTTTGTATTAATTATAAAATTTAGTACTGACTACATAAAAACATTTAGATAATCTAATTCAAGATTTTTGAAATTTGAATTAAATTCAGGAATATCTTCTGAAATAATTGAATTATATTTTTCGAGCTGAATATTTACTTTTTTAATTAATTCATTTTTAACCATTATATCTTGAGCCGTTGGCCCAAAATCTCCACCTCGAAATGCAGAATTCAAGTTCCCTAAATTATTAGTTAGTTTAACTCCATAATTAAGAGGGTCTTGATTACTTTGATTTTTAGTTTGATAAAGTTCATTTTCAATTAGATCTATAGATTCTAAAATTAATTTTGATTCATTGATTAAGTTTTTTGCTGATTCATTATCAGCGTAATCTGATTGAAACTTATTAAGATCCTTTTTAATTTTTCTAATGTTTTCTATTGCATTATGAGCATCATCAACTACTCCATTTATTTCATTTACAAATTCAAATTGAGCTTTTATATCTTCTATTGAACCTTCTGAAGTAGGATCTTTATGAATTATAAAATCTTGAGTTAATTCTTTTTCATTTACTTTAAGCTTTACTATATAATTTCCGGGAACAGCCTTAGCACCTGAAAAATCTGCACCCCATAAAACCATTTTATCAAGTCTTTTTGCTCCAGAATATTTCATATTCCAAACAAAAGAATTACCACCTTTTTTAACTTTCATTAAATTTTCTTTACTCTTATTTGAAAATTCTTTTATTAATGATCCATCTTTTGAATGAATTGAAAGTTTGACTTCATCACTTTCCTTGTCGAAACTTGGAAGAAAATAATGAATAATGACTCCATTTGGAAGGTTAGTTCCAGCAGTAAGTGACTTTCTTCCTCCTGCGCCTCGCATTCTGTATGAATCTTTTGGCTTATAAAGTCTTTCTTCATCAACTGAGCTAGATAACTGATGGATAACAGTTAAGTCATCAAGCATCCAGATACTTCTTCCCTGCGTTGCAACAATCAATGAATTATCTTTTATTGTAAGATCAGTTATAGGAACAATTGGTAAATTCTTTTGAAATTTATTCCAACTGGTACCTTTGTCATAAGATATATACATTCCAGTTTCAGTTCCAGCATACAAGATGTTATTATTAGATTTATCAGCTCTTAATACTCTTGTAAAATGTTCATCATCTATCCCACTAGTTATAAGTTTCCAGTTTTTACCATAGTCTTCAGTTACATATAAATATGGTTTGAAATCACCAAGTTTGTATCTAGTTCCAGCTATGTAGGCTGTACCTGTATCAAATGATGATGCATCAATACTATTTATCATTAGCCATTCTGGTATTTTTTTTGGAGTAACATTTTCCCAAGTTTTACCACTGTCTTTTGTAAGATGAACCATACCGTCATCACTACCTACCCACATAAGACCTTCTTGAATTGGAGATTCGTCAACTGCAAATATCGTAGCATAGTATTCAACACCAGTATTATCCTGAGTAATTGGTCCACCAGAAGAAACAAGTTTAGATTTATCGTTTCTAGTTAAATCTGGACTTATTGTTTCCCAGCTTTGACCTTCATCAGTTGAAAGATGTACTTGATTTGAAAAGGTATAAAGCTTTGACGAATCATGTTTACTAAATGCAATTGGAAAATTCCAATTAAATCTATATTTCATTGCTTCAGCTCCTTCTCCAAGGGTAGTTATAGGCCAAACATTTATTGCTCTAGATGTTTGTTTTTCGTGATTTCTTCTTTCAAGAAAACCAAGATAGCTTCCACCATAAACAATTTCATTATTATTTGGATCAATTGCTATATGACCAGATTCTCCACCTGCAGTTCTTTCCCAATCATCTTCACCTATGCTATATCCAAGGCTTCTATGCTTTACCCTTTGAGTTGAATTATCTTGTTGTGCAACATAGATCCTGTAAGGAAATGAATTATCAGTAGTAACTCTGTAATACTGAGCAGTAGGTTGGTTATAATATGTACTCCATGTTTCTCCTTTATCATAAGAAACCTGTGCACCTCCGTCATCACCAATTATAAGTCTATTATTGTCTTCTGGTGCGATCCACAAGTCATGATGATCTCCATGAGGAGCATTACTTGATTTAAAATTTTTACCCCCATCATCTGAATAGTGGTAAGCAACATTCATTACATAAACACCATCAACATCTTGAGTATCAGCATATATTTTAGAGTAATACCATGCTCTTTGTCTTAATGACCTACTGCTATTTGTATATATCCAATTTTTTCCTCCATCATCAGATCTATAAACCCCACCTTTTTCCTGATTCTCAACGATTGCCCATACTCTTTCAGAATTTACAGGTGATACAGTAACCCCGATTACACCTAATACTCCAGATGGGAACCCTGAATTTGTGCTTATTTTTGTCCAATTCTCTCCATTATCAATACTTTTCCAAAGATCAGAGCCATCACCACCACTACTCAAACTTGAAGGTGTTCTTTGTACTCTCCATGTTGATGCGTAAAGTACCCTTGAATTATTTGGGTCTAATACAATTTCAAAAGCACCTGAAAGATTATTTGCATAAAGAACTTTTTTCCAAGTAACTCCTCCATCTGAAGATTTATAGACACCTCTATCATCAGTAGGCTTGTATAAGTTACCAAGTACAGCAGCATAAACTATATCGTTGTTTGAAGGATCTATAACAATCCTTGGAATATGTCTAGAGTTTGGTAATCCAGAAAAAGACCAAGTTTTACCAGCATCAACACTTTTAAATACTCCATAACCTGAGGATACATTACCCCTGATAGTGACTTCTCCACCTCCAACATATATAACATTTGGATCATCCTTAGCTATAGCAATAGCACCAACACTTCCACCAAAAAACCCATCAGAAATATTTTCATATGTTTCACCACCATTTTCAGTTTTCCAAACTCCACCACCTGTTGCTCCAAAGTAAAAAAGATTAGGATTACCAGGAACACCAACAACTGCAGCAGACCTTCCCCCTCTAAAGGGCCCTATTTCTCTATATTCAACAGATTCATGAAGAACCTTATCGTATGTTGTGGAATTCTTTTTTGATTTTTTTTGTGAATATAGACTTGTATTACTCATTAAAAGTGCAAGCCCAATAATTGTAAAAAGATTAAATGTATTTTTTATCCTCATAATTGATATATTTATAAAACCAAATTAAAATAAAATATTTGAATATCATATGATAGATAATAAGATTATAGATTAAATTACCTTTATGGACACCTACGCCAACATATTATTAATTACTATTCCTATTTTTCTTGTCTTAATTATTATTGAAATATCATATGGGGTATGGAAAAATGACTTAAAACATTCTTACATGGACACCATTTCTAGCTTGAGTTCTGGGTTCACTAACTTAATGGTTGATATTTTGGGATTAGGAATAATTATTTTGTCTTATCCATTTTTTTATGAAAGATTGAAAGTAATAGAGCTAGAGGAAAGCATACTACTATATTTTATTGCATTTGTTTGTGTAGACTTTGCAAGTTACTGTCATCACAGGCTAAAACATTCAATTAATATTTTTTGGAACATGCATGTAATTCATCATAGTAGTGAAGAGTTTAATCTTGCATGTGCGCTTAGACAGAGCATAACAAATAATCTTGGTATTGGAATTTTATTTTTAATTCCTGCAGCATTATTAGGTGTTCCTCATCAAATGATAATTATTTTAGGTCCTTTACATCTTTTTGGACAATTCTGGTATCACACTAGACATATTGGAAAATTAGGATGGCTTGAATACATATTAGTTACTCCCTCACAACATAGAGTTCACCATGCAATCAACAAAGAATATATAGATAAAAATTTAGCTGCTATTTTCTGTATTTGGGATAGAGCTTTTGGAACATTTCAAGAAGAGTTAGATGATGTCCCTTGTGTATATGGAACCCTTAAACCTGTTCAAACTTGGAATCCTTTATTAATTAATTTTCAGCATTTAAGTTATTTGATCGAAGATGCTTGGCATACTAATAATATTGGTGATAAATTTAAAATATGGTTTATGCCGACGGGTTGGAGACCTAAAGATATTGTAGATAAAATTCCAAGAAATATAGTTGAAAATGTTTATGCCCAAGAGAAATATAAACCTAAGTATAACCTCTTGCATAAGGTTTTTGTTTCCTTTCATTTCTTTACACTAAACATTGTTCTGTATATTTTTTTAAGTTCATTTGGGGATTTAACATTTGCTGATAAAATGGCTTATTTGATTTTAATTTTTTCAACAATTTTTAGTTTTTCTTCAATTATGGATGGCTTTAAATGGTCAGTTTCATTTGAGTTCATGAGAATTAGTATTGGAATACTAATTATAATTTTTCAAGGAGAATTACTATTAACTTATAACCAACCAATTTTAATATTCCTTTTTAGTTATCTTTTAATCTCTATTCTGTTAAATTTTTTAGTCCTTAAATCAATTCCAGCACGTATTTTAGAAGAAATTCGATAAATATATTTTTTAGAAAAAAAAAAAATTTAAATTTGCACTTAATTGGCCTATGGTGTAACTGGCAACACGTCTGTTTTTGGTACAGAAGAGTCTAGGTTCGAAACCTAGTAGGCCAACAATTTTATTATATCAATAATTTATAATAAATTTGCCGAGCATTTTGATACATCAGAGGCGACGTTTTGTCCCTCTTTTTTTTTTAAATAAAGTTAAGTAAATGGAAAATATATCACTATTAGACTCTTTTTCTGAATTCAAAGATGAAAAGTTAATCGACAGAGTAACCTTAATGGTAATACTTGAAGAAGTGTTCAGAAATACTCTTACTAGAAAATTTGGTACCGATGAAAATTTCGACATTATTATTAATCCTGATAAAGGTGATCTTGAAATATGGCGAAATAGAATCGTTGTAAAAGATGGAGAGGTTGAAGACCCTAATGCGGAAATAGAATTAAAAGAAGCAGTAAAAATTGAACCTGATTTTGAGGTAGGAGAAGAGGTGTCAGAAGAATTTAAATTACTTGACTTAGGAAGAAGATCTATACAGTCACTTAGGCAAAATCTTGTAGCCAAAGTTTTTGAGCATGACAGTAATAATACATTTAACCAGTTTAAGGATAGAGTAGGAGAGATATTTACTGCAGAAGTTCATCATGTTAGAGCTAGAGAGGTAATACTTCTTGACGATGACGGAAACGAATTAATTATGCCAAAGGACAAGCAAATTCCAAAAGATTTCTTTAGAAAAGGTGATAATGTAAGGGGTGTAATAGAAAATGTGGAGTTAAGAGGTAATAAACCTAAGATTATCTTTTCAAGAACTTCTCCTTTATTTTTAGAAAAATTGTTTGAACAAGAAATTCCTGAAGTTTTTGATGGTTTAATTAGTATTAAAAAAGCTGTTAGAATTCCTGGTGAAAAAGCAAAAGTTGCTGTTGATTCATATGATGACAGAATTGACCCCGTTGGAGCTTGTGTTGGAATGAAGGGCTCAAGAATTCATGGAATTGTAAGAGAACTGGGTAATGAAAATATAGATGTTATTAATTATACTAACAACACTCAGTTATTTATTACAAGAGCACTAAGCCCTGCAAAAGTGAATTCCTTAAATATTGATGAGGAGAAAAAAACTGTTCAAGTTTATCTTAATCCAGATGAAGTATCTAGAGCTATAGGTAAAGGAGGGCATAATATAAGATTAGCAGGGAGGTTAACAGGTTATGAAATCGATGTTTACAGAGAAGGAGCAGAAGAAGATGTTGAGCTGACTGAATTTAAGGATGAAATTGAAGCATGGGTGCTTGAAGAGTTCAGAAAAGTTGGATTAGATACAGCAAAGAGTGTCTTAGAACTAAGTGCAGAGGATTTAGTTAAAAGAACTGACCTTGAAGAGGAAACTGTATCTGATGTTCTGAAGGTTTTAAAAGAAGAATTTGAAGACTAAAAAATACATATGCCATCACCAATAAGGTTAAATAAAGTACTAAAAGAACTTAATATATCTCTAGACAGAGCTGTTGAATTTCTTAGTTCAAAAAAAATTGAAATTGAGCCAAGGCCAACCTCAAAAATTGACCAAAATACATACAACCTTCTCCTTGATGAATTTCAAACTGATAAATCTGACAAGGATAAACTGGAAGAGATTAATACAAAAAAGAAAAAAGAGCTTGAAGCTAAACTTGCTGAAGAAATTAAGGAAGAGGAGTTGAAATCTCAACAAGCAATTGAAAAAGAAGAGTTAAAATCTAAACTGGCAATTGAAAAGAAAGAAACTCCGATTGAAAAAGTTTCCACTCCAGCCCCTCAAGTCAAGAAGCCGATTGAAGACGTTAAAATAAATCCTGATGATCCATCAAAGATTCAGACTAATTTTCAAAAGCTTTCGGGTTTAAAGAAAACAGGAGAAGTTATTGATTTAGATTCCATTAAGAAAAAAGAAGAAAAAGTAGAAGAGTCAAAAAAGAAGAGAAGAAAAAGGATTAGCAAGGATGTTTCTAAGCCAAAGGATCTTGCCAATAAATTTAATAAGAATAATAAGCCAAAAACTTCAAATCAAAAAGTTGAACCTACTAGTGATGAAATTCAAAAACAAATTAGAGAAACTCTAGAGAAACTTCAAGGAAAATCATCTAAGTCAAAGGGAGCAAAATATAGAAAAGATAAAAGAGATCAAAGAAAAGTCCAGTCTGAGGAGGAAGAAGCCCTTCAAGAAAAAGAGAGTAAAATAATCAAGATTACAGAATTCATTACAGTTGGTGAAATAGCAACCCTAATGGACATAAGTTCTAATGATATAATTTCAACATGTATGAGTCTTGGTATTATGGTTACAATGAATCAGAGACTAGATTCAGAAACACTATCTGTAGTTGCTGACGAGTTTGGATATGAGTTAGATTTCATCAAAACTGATATTGAAGAAGAACAAGAAGAAGAAGAGCAAGAGGAAGACCCAAAGAATTTAGAGGAACGACCTCCTATAGTTACTGTAATGGGGCATGTTGATCATGGAAAGACATCTCTTCTAGATTTTATAAGAAATTCTTCTGTAACTGAAGGAGAATCTGGCGGAATCACTCAGCATATAGGTGCTTATTCTGTCACAGTCAACTCAAAAAAAATAACATTCCTAGATACACCGGGTCACGAAGCATTTACAGCGATGAGAGCTAGGGGTGCTCAGATAACAGATATTGTAATTGTAGTAATTGCCGCAGATGATAATATAATGCCACAAACCAAAGAGGCAATAAGCCATGCTCAAGCTGGAGGTGTTCCAATAATTTTTGCAATAAATAAGGTTGATAAAGAGGGTGCAAATCCTGACAAAGTTAAAGAGTCTTTAGCAGCAATGAACCTTGTCGTTGAAGATTGGGGTGGTAAAATACAATCACAGGATATTTCTGCTTTGAAAGGACAAGGTGTTGATTCTCTTTTAGAAAAAGTTTTACTTGAAGCTGAGATAATGGATTTAAAAGCTAATCCAAATAAAAATTCTTCAGGTTCAGTTTTAGAAGCATACTTAGATAAAGGTAGAGGTTATGTTTCAACAATATTAGTTCAAAATGGTTCCTTGAAAATAGGTGACTATTTGTTGGCAGGAAAAACTAGCGGTAAGATCAAAGCAATGTTTGACGAGTCAGGGAACCCTCTTGAGTTTGCATTGCCTTCTACTCCAGTATCTGTACTTGGTTTAGATGGAGCTCCTCAGGCAGGAGATCCTTTTAAAGTTTTTAATGATGAAAAAGAAGCTAAAATGATTGCTTCAAAAAGAACCCAATTAGGAAGAGAACAAGACGTCAGAACTCAAAAACATCTAACCCTTGATGAAATTGGAAGAAGAATTGCAGTTGGAGACTTTAAGGAACTTAATGTTATTATAAAAGGTGATGTTGATGGTTCAGTTGAGGCATTAACAGACTCCTTCCAGAACTTATCAACTGAAGAAATTCAGGTTAACATTATATTTAAAAGTGTTGGAGCAATTACAGATTCAGATGTTTTATTAGCTTCAGCTTCAGAAGCAATTATTGTTGGTTTTAATGTAAAGCCTACCCTTAGTGCTAGAAAATTATCTGAAAAAGAGCAAATTGATATAAGATTTTACTCAATAATTTATGATGCGATTAATGATCTAAAAGATGCAATGGAAGGTATGCTTTCGCTAGAAATGAAAGAAGAAAGTACCGGAGAAGCTGAAGTTAGAGAGACTTTTAAAATTTCAAGAATTGGAACTATTGCCGGGTGTATGGTAACTTCAGGAAAAATATTCAGGAACTCTAATATTAGAATTGTAAGAGCTGATGAAATGATTTTCGAGGGTAAGCTTTTGTCTTTGAAAAGGTTTAAAGATGACGTTAAAGAAGTTGCTAAAGGATATGATTGTGGTATTCAGGTTAATGAATTTAATGACTTAATAGAAGGTGATATTATTCAGTTTTATCAAGAAATTGCCGTTAAAAGAAAATTATAATTCAGAGAGCTTAATAATAAAAGACCCTGGATATTTCCTTCTGATTCCCTCAAATTTTTGAGATGCCTTGTTAATATCTTTAAATTCTCCTATTCTTACTTTGTAATTTGGTGTTTCAAATATTAATTCTGATTTTATTCCCTCAAAGTTTTCTTGAAAATCAATTAAAATAGAGTCTGCCTCGCTGAGGTTCCCAAAATATATTTGAATAGTATAATATGTCGATTCAAATATTCTTTTACTATAATCTTTTTTTATTTGAAATAATTTTTGAGTCAAAGTGTCATTATAATTAACATTTTTATCTTGAGCATTCAATTTAGAATGAATTATAATAATTAGTAATAGTGATATAAGAAACTTGACTCTCATGTTAATTATTTGAGTCAAATTTAGTAAAATGATATAACTTCTTATTTAGAATCATTATAAATTAAATATTTGTTTATTCTAGAGTTTTTAAAATGACGTTTATGACTTAAATTTGTGCTGTTTTAAAAGTGTTAAACTCACTTTAATATCATGAATAAAAACCTTATCGTCCCCAACTAAATGTTACAGATAAAAAGAATATTCTTAGTAACACTGCTTTTACCCTCATTAAGCATTTCTCAAGAGGCGGATGTTCAAGCTGGAAAAAACCTATTTAATGCAAACTGTGCAGCTTGTCACAAGCTAAATAAAAAGGCAGTTGGACCCGCACTTAGTGGAGTAACTGAAAAATATGATAAAGATTGGCTTTACAATTGGATAAGAAAAGGATCTCAAATGATAAAAGATGGTGATCCTCAGGCTGTTGCTATTTGGGAGGAGTACAATCGTGCAGTTATGACTAATTATCCTCAGTTTAGTAATGAACAGATTGATGATATTTTAGCATACACTAATTTTACCCCACCCGCTCCAGTTAATGCAGCTTTAAGTTCATCAGAAACAGTTAGCCAAGGATCTAATGTTTCAATAAACATAATTCTAATTATAAGCATTTTAATATTTACAATTCTTGTTGTAATGTTATTCCTGGTTCAAAGGACTCTGATTAAAATTGCTAATGCAAGTGGAGTTAAAATAGAGTCAGAGCCTAAACAAAATATTACACCTTTGTGGGAGACTGTTATTAAAAATCAGTTTCTGATCTTTATAATGGTTATTGGACTTTTGTTATCTAGTGCATATTTCACTTATGGCTATCTTATGCAAATTGGAATTGATCAAGGGTATGCTCCAATTCAGCCAATTCATTATTCTCATAAAATCCATGCTGGGGCTAATCAGATAGAATGTAAATATTGTCATTCTTCTGCTAGGGTATCAAAACACTCAGGTATTCCAGCTCTAAATGTTTGTATGAATTGTCATGAGTATATAGCAGATTACAATGGTGAGGAAGATCTTGAAAATGGATACACAAAAGACTTCTACACTAATGAGATTAAAAAACTTTACTCCGCTGTAGGCTGGGATGAAGAAAATCAAGTTTATACAGGAAACACAAAACCTGTTAAATGGGTAAGAATTCACAATCTTCCTGACTTTGTGTATTTTAATCATGCACAACATGCTCAAGTAGCCAAGATTGAATGTCAGACATGTCATGGGCCTGTTGAGGAAATGGAAATTATGTATCAATATTCACCATTAACGATGGGGTGGTGTATTGATTGTCACAGAGAAAGTAGTGTTGATAAAGACAATGAGTATTATCAAAAAGTTCATGATGAGCTTTCAAAAAAATATGGTGTTGAAAAATTAACTGTAGCACAGCTTGGAGGAATAGAATGTGCTAAATGTCATTATTAGAACTATGCAGAATAAAAAATTATATTGGAAAGGAATTGAACAACTAGATACAGATAGTTCTATAGTTGAAGGTCTTGAAAATAATGAATTTGTAGAAAAATTACCTGTCAACTCCGATGATGATAAAAATTCTTCAAGACGAGATTTCTTGAAATATGTAGGTTTTAGTTCTGCAGCAGCTGCCATTGTTGGCTGTGAAGGTCCAGTTATTAAATCTGTGCCATATGTTGTTCAGCCAGAACAAATAATTCCAGGAGTAGCAAATTACTACGCAACAACAATTGCTGATGGTAATGATTTTAGCAGTATACTAGTTAAGACAAGAGAAGGTAGGCCAATTAAGATTGAGAGTAATAAAGACGCATCAACTTTTGGAGATGCTAATGCAAGAGTTCATGCTTCTGTCTTATCTTTATATGATTCAAACAGAGTTCAAGGACCTAAAATATCTGGTGAATACACAGACTGGCAGACGCTAATTAATCTAGTTAGGGTTAATCTTGATAACTTTTCAAAAGATGACAAGAAAGTTGTTCTTTTGACTCAAACATATCCAAGTCCATCTTCTAAAGAAATAATTAATGAGTTTTTAGATTTATACCCTAATATATCTCATGTTACTTATGATGCTATCTCTAACTCATCAACTCTAGATGCTTTTGAAAACATATATGGATTAAGAGCAATGGCAGATTATGATTTTTCAAAAGCAGAAAACATAATTTCTATTGATGCAGATTTTTTATCTGATTGGCAAGGTGGTGGTTATTCATCAGGATATACTAAGACCAGAGTTCCTGATAAATCTCAGAAAAAAACTATGTCCTATCATATTCAGTTTGAGTCAAATATGACTTTAACTGGTTCAAATGCTGATGATAGAGTCCCTGCAAGACCTTCTGATCTTAAGAAAATAGTTGCAAGACTTTATACTAAGTTAACAGGTAATGGAGAAGATAAGGGATCTCTTAGCCCTTCAATCGATAGATACGTTGATTTGTGTATTGATAAAATCAAGAAATCCCCTAACAAGTCTGTTATAGTTTCAGGAATAGATGATGTAGATATTCAAGAATTAATTTTATTAATAAATATTTCATTGAAATCAGAGGTTATTGAAATTAATAATCCAAGATTAATTAAACAAGGAGATAATAAAAAACTTAATGAGTTCATATCTGATTTAGAGTCTGGGAATTTATCTGGTGTAATTACATCAGGCGTTAACCCTCTTTATTCTCTTCCAAATTCAGATCAATTAAAAAAATCTTTTAAAAGTTTAGATTTTTCTCTTGTGTTTTCTGAAAAAGAAGATGAAACAGCTATGTCAGCAATGTATATTGCTGCTACTAATAATTATTTAGAGTCTTGGGGAGATTATGAGTTAAAAAAAGGAAGTTTCTTTCTTGCACAACCAACTATTAGACCTTTATTTGATACCATTCAGTTTCAAGATTTTTTATTGAAGGTTATGAACTCTGATTTAAGCTTTTATGATAGAATTAAGTCCAACTGGCAAACTAGAATTTTAAAAGGAAAGACATGGGGTAAATCATTACAAGATGGATATTATAATGATTTTTCAAGTTTAAACTTAAAAGCTAAAAAAACAAGAGTTAGTATCTCATCACTTTATGAAGATAATTCCAATGAATTTTCTTTAGTCCTTTATTCTAAAACAGGCATAGGTGATGGTTCTCAATCTTCTAATCCTTGGTTACAAGAATTCCCAGATCCAATTTCAAGAGTTACTTGGGATAATTACTTAACAGTATCTGCCGCTGACGCAAAAAAACTTAATTTAAATAATTATAATGTTTCAAATGGAGCATTAAATGGAAGTTATGCGGTAATATCTACTGAAAAATCTGAATTAAAGGTTCCTGTATTAATCCAACCAGGTCAAGCTGAAGGAACTGTAGGTTTAGCTTATGGTTATGGCAAAACTGAAGGTATGAATGATGTAATGAAAGTTGGAGTAAACGCATATTCTCTTTATCACAATTTTTCAAATGTTCAGAATGTTAAAATAACTAAGTCTGAAGGCGATCATGAATTTGCATGTATTCAATTGCATAATACAATGATGGGAAGAGATGAGATTATAAAAGAAACTGATATTGATACATATAATTCAAAGGAAAAATCTTACTGGAATCCTACTGTTTTAGTTTCAAAGAATCACATTGAAACTAAAGTAACATCTAAAGAAGTAGATATATGGAGAGAATTTGATAGATCTACAGGTCATCATTTCAATTTAGCAATCGATCTTAATGCTTGTAATGGATGTGGAGCTTGTGTAATTGCTTGTCATGCAGAAAATAATGTCCCAGTAGTAGGAAAAGAAGAGGTCAGAAAATCAAGAGATATGCATTGGCTAAGAATCGACAGATATTTTTCTTCTGAAGATACTTTTGAGGGGGATGTAAAAGCTAAAGATGAAACGTCAGGTTATAGTGAATATAGAGCTACTCAAACAAAGCTTGAAAAAGCTGCAGCAAATCCTAAAGTTGTATTTCAGCCTGTAATGTGCCAGCATTGTAATCATGCTCCATGTGAAACTGTATGTCCAGTTGCTGCAACTTCTCATGGTCGTCAAGGTCAAAATCAAATGGCATATAATAGATGTGTAGGTACTCGTTACTGTGCAAATAACTGTCCTTATAAAGTGAGAAGATTTAATTGGTTTTCTTACGCTGAAAATGATGAATTTGATTACAACTTAAATAATGATCTAGGCAAGATGGTTTTAAATCCTGATGTTAATGTTAGGGGTAGAGGGGTTATGGAAAAATGTTCTCTATGTATACAAATGACTCAGAAAACAATTTTAGATGCAAAAAAAGACGGTAGAAGAGTAAAAGATGGAGAATTCCAAACTGCTTGTTCTAATGCTTGTAGCGACGGTGCAATAGTATTTGGAGATGTTAATGATAAAGAAAGTAAAATTTCTGAATCAAATAAAAATGATAGAGCATATAGACTTCTTGAAAGTATTGGGACAAAGCCAAATGTTCTTTATCAGGTTAAAATTAGAAATAGTAAAAAAGTATAATATATGTCATCACATTACGAAGCTCCCATTAGGAAACCGTTGATACTTGGAGACAAGAGCTATCACGATATTTCTAATGATATAGCTAGACCAGTTGAGACTCCTCCTGATAAGGATTGGTGGATTGCATTTTCTATTGCAATGGCAGCATTTTTATGGGGATTAGGTTGTATGGCTTATACACTTGGAACAGGTATTGGAGTTTGGGGTTTAAATAAAACTGTAGGTTGGGCATGGGATATTACAAACTTTGTATGGTGGGTAGGTATTGGACATGCAGGTACTCTAATATCAGCAGTTCTTCTTTTATTTAGACAAAAATGGAGAATGGGTATTAATAGATCTGCTGAAGCTATGACAATATTTTCTGTAATTCAAGCAGGATTATTTCCTATCATACACATGGGTAGACCATGGCTTGCTTATTGGATGTTTCCTATTCCTAATCAATTTGGATCACTTTGGGTTAATTTTAATTCACCTTTACTTTGGGATGTTTTTGCAATTTCAACTTATTTAACTGTATCTCTTGTTTTTTGGTG
>JAQXBP010000046.1:0-17410 GCA_029252345.1 Flavobacteriaceae bacterium
GTTAACGTTAGAACATATAAATTATTTGTAATTAGATTATCTTTGCAAAAAATTTGAAAAACCCCAAACAATAAACCATGAAAAATTTAATACTTTCTTTAACAATTTTACTAAGCTCACTAACAGTTACTGCAAATGAAACTAACCCAAAAATATATGGATATTGGTTAAATAATGATAGTGAAATTTTATTAATTCAAACAGATAATACTTTTTCTCGAAGATCAAAGTCTGATATTATTGCTCAAGGAAAAGTAATAATAGATGATAATAATATCAGTGTCTTAAGAAGTGATACAGGTGAGGAATATACATTAGAGTATTTTTTAGGCAAAGAGACTTTAGTAGTTAAAAAACCAAATTCTGACCAAGCTTGGTTATTCACAAAAATAGGCAACTAAGACTTACTCGATTTAAATAAGTAAAGTGAAGATATTAATGTAATCGGGAGCCAATCTTTATTTTCATTACAATAAATAAGATGCTTAGTTGATTTTGGCTCATAAAGTTTATTTTGTTTTGAATTTAATATGATTTCTTTTTTTGAAAAACTATCATCAGAATCAGTGATTATTTTATTAGAAAAATAATTTAATACAGTAACAGGAATCTTACTATATCCAAGTTCTTTTAATGCAGAATATCGATGGTGACCATCGATAATTAAATTAGATTCACTGCAAATTAAGATGGTTGAAATTATTAAATCATCATCTTTATACTTAAGATTATTTTTCAATATTTCTTTTTTGTCCAAAAGCACTTTCTCATGAGGAATTAACAAATTGATATCAACCTCCTCAATTCCCAGAACAATATCTTTATCTACTTTTATTGAGTACATCGTTTATTCATTTATAATTGCCTCTGCTTCTATTTCTACCAAATAATCATCTCCAACTAAGTTGGCTTGAACTAAAGTGTTAGCAGGATTTATATCTCTAAATCTTTTACCATGAGTTTCAGCTACTTTTTGCCAATCCCTGATGTTTTTAACAAAAACTCTGGTCCTGACTACATCTTCTAATCTACCTCCTAATGATGAAATAGATGCCTCGATTTTATCAATTATAAAATCTGTTTGAGCAATCGGGTCTTCTATTCCAATTACTTTATTTTCATGGGTAGCTGTAGTTCCTGATACAATAATTCTATTACCAAATTTAACTGCTCTAGAATAGCTGGCCATTTTCTCCCAACTAGTATTACTTGATATATTTTTTCTCATATGATTAACATTTTTAACCTCGTATACATTTGGAATTGAGTCTAGATGGTGACTCAAATCACCAGATGCAGTAAGAAATGGAGGCTTTCTATATTCATCACCACAATCTCCTGGAACTCTGGTTAATAAATTTAAGGATTTAGAAATTAAATTCTTTTCTTCTGTGGAAAGAGTAATATTAGATATTTTTTTATGATCCTCTATGTGATTGTTTTCTCCAAGTCTTGCTCCTATAATAACAGACGCTACATTTGGGTCTTCAAGTATATATCTACTTGAAATATTTGCTATTGATGTATTCTTTTTTTTAGCTATTGAATCTAACTGTTCTAATAGTTTTTGAAATTTATTCCATCCTCCTGTAATATCAATAAACCTCTTATATTTCATTTGAGACCAATTAAGATCATGGTCTATTTTAGGCTCTTTTTTGCCAAGCCATCTCTTTGATAAAAATCCTCCTGCTAGAGTTCCAAAAGCAAATAATTTTATATTAAACTCTTTACATAATTCAGACATTTCAAAACTAGCTCTTCTGTCTAATAAAGAATAACATACTTGATTGGAAACAACTGGAATTCCAGAAGATAGAGCAATCCTTAAATGACTTGTATCAAAATTTGTTACACCAATATTTTTAACAAGACCCTCCTCTTGGAGATCTTTTAGATAACTTAAAGCATCTATCCAACTTGAGTCTTGGTAGTGCCATGCATGAAATTGCATCAAATCAATTTGAGTCTGATTCATTCTTTTTAAAGCTCTTTCTACAGCTTCTCTTGTTGAGATTTTTGAAATTTTTCCTGGCACAGGCACCCACTTAGTAAATAAATTGATTTTATCTGATAGTTGATACTTATTTTTAAAAACTCCTGCAATAATTTCACTTGAACCATAATGGTCTGCCATGTCAAAAGCTGTAAAACCATTATCAGCATATGAGTTTAAATGACCTGAAGCATTTTCTGGATCTAAAATATTTCCATCTTTCTCCATATCCGCTATTTGCCATAACCCTATAACAATTCTTGGAATAGTAAGTTTATCAGAAAGTCTAATAAATTCATCCATAACTATTCCAATGGTAATTTTTTATATGTATCAATGTTTTTTGTTTTCACTCTATTCCATCTTATTACAAAATACAAAGTTGCTGCTATCATAACAATCAAGTAAATATAAGTTGAATGAAAATACCATCCATCTACATTTGATGATAGATCCTTAAAGGTATGAATAACTAAAAATATTAAAATTATAATCGATCCCATGAAACCAATTAAAAGCTGAATTGTTCTGTTTTTTACTATTGTGATACTATTATAGAGTATTGGATTTACTCTCTTAATAGAAATGAGTGTCATACACATTAATAGAAAATTTATCATCATTGCTGTAACCATAATATCAATTCCTAAGAAAAAATCTCCTGCAAAATGAGATCCAAATGCGCCTATACTTGCAACAATACCTACATATATTATTGCCCTATAAGGTGTGTTAAACTTAGGATGAATTTCTGAAATTTTTTCAGGAAAAATATTATCCTTAGACCATGCAAACATTAGTCTTGAAACAGATAAAATCATTGCTGGCAAATCATTTATAAGAGCTATTGCTGCTCCAATTAAAATAAGTGTTCCCCAAAAAGAAGGTAAAACATAACTGAGTAATCCTGGAGCAGTTATATCCTTTATCAAAGATTCATCTGCCACAAAATTCCATGGAATAATATTATAAACTGAAATAGTAAATAGAATATAATAAAGTGAAACTATGAAAATTGTCAATAAAATTGCTCTCGGAACATTTTTTGTAGGGTTTTTAGCTTCATTACCTGTTTGGGCAATTGCATCAAAACCTATAAAACTTGAAAACATTAAAGTAGATGCCGTTAGAAATATCCTCCAATCAAATGACTTTTCCAAAACAGGTTCAATAATTCTATTTTCAATTCTATAGACAGAATCAATAAAATCATTTTGATCAAAAAGTAAACCAGATATAATTACTATACTTCCCAAGCTAAACATTATAATTAACATTGGGATAAGTGTATTTCTATATAGTTTACCTCCAATAATATTTACATAAACAAAAAGCCATATAAATAAAAGTGATATTATCAATCTTATTGACCCTACTTCCAAAAAATTAGAAATATTATAAAATTCTAAATTGAAAAAAATATCACGAATAAATGGAACAATTATATAAGAAATAACTCCAATAACAATTGATAAACCAAACCACTGAGAAAAACTTGCTATAAATCCAAGATATGGATTTAGCCCTCTACTTGCATACAAATAGCTTCCTCCTGCTCTTGGCATAGCAGATGATAATATTGCATATGCAAATGCAGCAAACACAGCAGGAATTGCAGCAAATAAAAATGCTGGTACAACATACGGTCCAATTCCAGGTACATTTTTTTGGATCATGAAGGGTATAACATTTATTGAAGCACCCATCATAGAACAAATTCCAGTAGCAGTTATTAATAACAATCCCATTTGCCTGATCAACTTATTTTTCTTCACAGTGTTTAAATTTTAATGGTCCTGCAAATTACATATTATTTAGAACTACTTTTTGTACATTTAAAAAATGTCAACCAAATCACATTGGGAAAAAATTTACTCAGAAAAAAGTCCTCAAGAGGTGTCTTGGACTCAAGAAATACCAGTAACATCGATTGAATTTTTTGAAGATTTTAAATTAAGCAAAACATCTCCAATAATTGATATTGGAGGAGGTGAAAGTAAATTTGTTGACTATCTTCTTGATAACGAATACCAAAATATTTCTGTTCTTGATATTTCTGAAAGTGCAATCAAAAGAGCTAAGGATAGGCTTGGTGAAAAATCTAAAAAAGTTGATTGGATTGTATGTGATATAAATAATTTTGCACCCAAAAAAAAATATGCACTATGGCATGATAGAGCTGTTTTTCATTTCTTAACCTCTGATATTGAAATTAATAGATATGTTGAAAATGTAAAACAAAATTCTGAAAATTTTATAGTTGGAACTTTTTCAACTTCAGGTCCAAAAAAATGTAGTGGACTAGAAATTACTCAATATGATAAAAGTCTATTGAGTAAATTATTTGAAGATTCTATGGAAATTGAAAAGGCGGAATACATTAATCACACTACTCCTTTTGAAACAACTCAAAATTTTATATTTTGCAGCTTCTCATCAAAATAAATTAATAAAAGTTATGGAATACAATAAACTGCCAGGTACAGATATTGATATAAGTAAAATATGTCTTGGAACTATGACTTGGGGTAGACAAAATTCAGAGGCTGAGGCATTTGAGCAAATGGATTATAGTCTGGATCAAGGTGTAAATTTTTTTGATACTGCAGAACTATATCCTGTTCCCGCATCACCTGAAAGATATGCTGATACAGAAAAAATTATAGGTAATTGGATTAAATCTAGAAACTCAAGAGACAAAATTATTTTGGCTTCCAAAATTGCAGGCCCTGGAGATTACACTGCTCACATTAGAAAGACAGGTTATAAAGGTGATTCTATTGAAGATGCTGTAAACGGAAGTCTTAAAAGATTAAAAACTGATTATCTAGACTTATACCAACTCCACTGGCCAGATAGAGCAACAAATTATTTTGGAAAAAGAGGATTTGAATACATAAACGATGGCTGGGAAGATAACTTTAAAGAAAATTTAGAAACTCTAAAAAAAATAGTTGACTCAGGAAAAGTTAGACATGTAGGATTGTCTAATGAAAATGCCTGGGGAATAATGAAATATCTAGAATATTCAAAAACAGGGCTACCAAAAATGATAACAATTCAGAATCCTTATTCTCTTTTAAATAGATTATTTGAAGTTGGAAGTGCTGAAATTTGTAAAAGAGAAAATGTTGGACTTCTAGCATATTCTCCTCTAGGCTTTGGAGTGTTGTCTGGTAAATACAGAAATGGTAATATGCCCAAAAACAGTAGATTAAACTTATTCTCAAATTTAGCTCGTTTCAGTAATGAAAAATGTTTTGAAGCAACAGAACTTTATTATAATATTGCCAATAAACATAATTTAAGTTTAGCTGAAATGTCATTAGCTTTTGTTAATGATAGGCCATTTGTTACAAGCAATATTATAGGTGCAACAAATATGGAACAACTTAAAGAGAACATAAATAGTATAAATATTAAGCTCTCAAAAGAAATTATTTCTGAAATTAATTTAGTTAGTGAGAAAATTCCAAATCCAGCACCTTAAGATAGATTAGATTTTAAAAATTTCTATTTTCAAAATTTTCATTCTTTGGATTTGGTCCAAATCGATTTTCACCTAGCTCTCCTTCTGTAACAAATAGTATAATTAACCAGATTGGTCCAATTATCGGAAGTATAATAAGAAGATACATCCATCCACTTTTTCCCACATCATGAAGCCTCCTTATTGCCACTGCAATTGATGGTATAAGAACAGCCAGGCCATATCCAATATAAATAGGACCATATCCTATAGCAAAAGCTGTTCCCAGAATATTATCTAAATAAAATGATACAATTGAAATAATTGAATTAATTAAAACAAACATCCAATACTCTTTTCTTCTTGCCCTTCCATTAAAGTCAAAATAAGAATTGATTACTTTTAAATACCATTCCATTTTTTTAATTTACAAACTTAAAAGCTGAATAACAAAAATTAGTATATCAGTAACAATTCAAATGGTATTAGAAAACTCAAAAATATCGATTAAAGAAGCACAAAAAATACTTGCACTTAATTATGATATTAAAGGCTCCATTGAAAAACTTGATGGTGAAATAGATTTTAATTTTAAAGTTCAATCATTAAAAGGCAAACACTATTTACTTAAAATATCAAGACCTGATTTTGAATCTGATTATACAGATTTTCAAATTAAACTGCTAGATCATTTAAATAAAAACTGTGAAATCGAATTAGCAAGAAATATATTAACAACTAATGGAAGAAAATCATGTGTGACAAAAGATAGTTTAGGAAGAGACCGATCTGTTAGATTATTGTCTTGGATAGATGGAAGACTATGGAGTCAAGTAAACCCTCATAACCAATCTTTAAGAAACGAGTTAGGATCTAAAACTGCTAAACTCTCAAATTCACTTATTGGTTTTAATCATTCCTTTTCCAAAAGAGAAATTGAGTGGGATATTTCAAATTCATTATGGGTTGAAAATCATATTGATGAATTTAATAGTAATGATAAAATAATTCTTTTTAAACATATTCAAGATTTTAAAAAAAACCTTCCAATTTATAATGAGTTAGCAAAGTCAATTATTCATAATGATATTAATGATAACAATATTATTGTATCTAATGACTTAATAAGTCCATCAGTTAAATCAATTATTGATTTTGGCGACTCTGTTTATACTCAAACTATAAATGATCTAGCAATTACATGTTCCTATGGAATTATGAATTTAAATGATCCACTATCAGCATGTTGTGAAATAATTACTGGATACAATGAAATCTTAAATATTAATGATGCTGAACTAAAATTATTATACAATTTGATTGGTATGAGACTTGTAATTTCTGTTACAAAATCTTTAATTAATAGATCTAAAGAGCCTGATAATAAATATCTACTAATAAGTGAAAAACCCGCTTGGAACCTACTTAAAAAATGGACTGAAGTTGATCCAGAATTTGCATATTACTCGTTTAGAAATGCATGTAACTTGAATTCTCATCCTAACCAAAAAAAGTTTTATGAATGGGCACAAGAGAATCATTTTTCAGTAAATGATTTATTCCCGAATATTAAACAAAATGAGTTTTATAATATTGATTTAAGTGTAGGTAGCAAGTGGATTGGAAGTAGAAATGAAATTGAGGATTTAGATTTATTTCAATATAAAATTGAAAAACTTCAAAAACAAAATCCCAACAAAATCATAACTGGTGGGTATCTTGAGCCAAGATCTATTTACACTTCAAGTTCTTATGAAAAACTGGGAAATTTTGGTGATGAAAGCAGAACTATTCATTTAGGATTAGATTTTTGGCTACCCCCTGGCACAGAAGTAAATTCAATATTTGATGGAGAGGTAGTTGCAGCTGTTAATGATAAAGGAAATAAAGAATATGGAGGGCTAGTAATTATAAAACATAATATAAGTAATCTTGAATTTTATACTCTCTATGGACATAATACCGTTGAAAGTGTATTGAAAAATACTATTGGAAAAAAGATTAAAAAAGGTGATAAAATTGCAGAGATTGGAGATTATCCAGAAAACGGAAATTGGGCACCCCATCTTCATTTTCAAATAATGCTGTCAATGCTTAATTATGAGGTAGATTATCCTGGAGTATGTTATTATAATCAAATTGATGTTTGGAGAGATTTATGTCCTAATCCTAATCTACTTTTTAAGGCTACAAATCTAGAAAATAATAAACAAGATACAGATGATGAACTTATCAAATTCCGAGATGAAAATCTTGGAAAAAGCCTCAAACTTCATTATGACAACCCAATTCATATTGTAAGAGGAGAAGGTGTCTATTTGATTGATAAATTTGGAAAAAAATATCTTGACACAGTGAACAATGTAGCTCATGTTGGTCATGAGAATGAATCAGTTGTAAGTGAAGGACAAAGTCAAATGTCAGTTTTAAACACTAACTCAAGATATTTACATAAAAATATTAATGAACTCTCTAAAGAACTACTTGATACTCTCCCTAAAGAATTAAGTGTTGTTCACTTTGTAAACTCTGGAAGTGAAGCAAATGAATTAGCTATTAGAATGATGAAATCACACACTGGAGAAAATGACATAATAGTTTCAGAGCATGGTTATCATGGGAATACTAATGTCTGTGTTGACATTTCATCTTATAAATTTGACGGTAAAGGTGGTAAGGGTGCGCCTGAAAATACTCATGTTATCTCAATGCCAACAGAATTTAATGGAAAATATAAAGGGCAAAATATTATTGATGGCTATTTAGGTGAAGTAGAGAGTTGTATTGAAAATATAAAATCAAAAAAAAGAGGCCTGGGAGGGTTCATAATAGAACCTATAATAAGTTGTGGTGGTCAGGTTGAGCTTCCTCAAGGTTTTTTAAAAAAATCATATGAAATAATCAGAAAAAATGGTGGGGTTTGTATTTCAGATGAGGTTCAGGTTGGCTGTGGTAGATTAGGTAAATCGTTTTGGGGGTTTCAACTTCATGATGTTATACCTGACATCATTACTATTGGAAAACCTCTAGGAAATGGACATCCTATTGGAGCTGTAGTATGTACAAAAGAAATAGCCCAGAGCTTTGCAAATGGAATGGAATTCTTCAATACATTTGGAGGGAACCCTGTTTCTTGCTCAATTGGGACAAAAGTTTTAAGGGTAATAAAGGATCAAAATCTACAAGAAAATTCTAAAATAGTTGGAAATTACTTTAAAGAAGTGCTTAAAAAATTATCTAAAGAATTTGACATAATTGGAGATGTTAGAGGTCAAGGATTATTTCTTGGGATTGAATTTATTGATCAAAATATGAACGCACTGCATCAGGAAACTAAATATATTGTTAATCGACTTAAAGAGTTTGGTATACTTGCTAATTTGGATGGACCGAAAAATAATGTTATTAAAATTAAACCACCTTTAACATTTTGTAAGGATAATTGTGACAAGTTTATTTTTTACATTCGTAAAATACTTAACGAGGATTTTTTAAAAAAACAGTTATGAAAAAATTAATGATAACCTTTTTATTATTTAACACTGCATTTGCTATGTCACAAAAATATGAAACTCAAGAATATGAAATTATTAATGAGATTGATGAAGTTGAAATTAGATATTATCCCAGTTCAGCTATGATTAAAGTTTCAGCAAATATGGATAGAAATAATAATTTTGGAAAGTTATTTAGATATATAGCTGGTAATAACAAAAGTGATCAAAAAATTGCAATGACTACTCCTGTTTATATGTCAAATGAAAACAGAACAATGGAGTTTGTGCTTCCAAAAAAATTCATTTCTGGTGAATTACCTGTTCCAAATGATAGTGAAGTTGAAGCCTATATATCAGAACCAAAATACTTTGCTGCAATTAAATACTCAGGGTATTCAAATAAAAGAAAAGAAAAAGAATATAAAAATTTGCTATCAAAAATAATTGAGGACAATAAACTCGAAATGATAAGTGATCATTATGTACTTTCTTATGATGCTCCAACAAAATTTTATAACAGAAGAAATGAAATTCTAATCCAGGTGAATTATTCTGATTAAGGATTTTATTTTATTTGTTATGGATTTTATTTTATTTTCAAAAAATTATCTCCAAAATTATCATTCTCATAAATTTTAAAAAAATTTGATTTCTAAATAGAAATAAGAATTTCTCTTTAGTTAGTTTTAGTTAAACAAAAATTAAATAACTGAAACTATGAAAAATTTTAATAAATTTTTCTCTTCATATCATAAGTTTACTCTCCTTACCATAGTCGCTTTATTTTCAACGAATATTTCATATTCACAAGACTTTGGTGCAGATCTAGTAAGTTCTTATGTCTGGAGAGGAACTCAATATGGATCTGGCTCACATATTCAACCTTATATGGAGCTTGGCTCTGGCAAACTAACTGGGGGTGTTTGGGGGAGTTTTCCGACGTCTGCGAAGGGAGGCGGAAACGAACTTGACTTATGGATGAGCTATGATTTAGGACCGTTTGCTCTAACCTTAACTAACTATACATTTCCTGGAGAAGGAGGTGCTTATTCTAAAGGTGAAGGACTTTTTAATGGAGACTATACCGAGCTGTCAGCATCAACGTCTATTGGTACAATTGATTTTTCAGCAGGATACTTCACGAAAGTTGAAGCCTTATATATTGAGCTAGGGACGTCTATTGGTGCGATTGATATTGCACTTGGATATGGTGATGATTCTGCAGATGCATTTTATGCAGATGGAAAATCAGGACTAGTTAACATGTCATTAAGTGGTTCAAAGGATATTCAAATTTCAGATAGTTACATATTACCTGTTTTTGGATCATTTATTATAAACCCTGAAGCAGAAACTGCGTTTTTAGTTTTTGGAATAAGTTTTTAAATTGAACACATTATGAAAAAAATAGAAGCAATTATTAGAAAGTCAAAATTTGACGAGGTCGTTAAAGCTCTGCATGATGCAGAGGTGTACTTTTTCAGCTACTGGGATGTTACTGGAGTTGGAAATGAAAAAATAGGAAAAGTCTATAGAGGTATTAAGTATAGCACTAAAGATATACAACGAAGATATTTATCGATTATTGTATCCGACACATTTGTAGATACAACAATAGAAGCGATAATTAAGTCTGGTGCTACCGGAAGTGTAGGTGATGGTAAAATTTTTGTACTACCATGCGAAGAGGCTTACAGAATAAGAACTGGAGAAAAAGGCAATAAATCATTTAATTAAAAAATATGGAATTATTAACAACAAATAATGTTTGGATGATGCTGTGTGCAGCATTGGTGTTCTTTATGCATCTTGGATTTTCATTTTTAGAAATCGGACTTACAAGACAAAAAAATACAATTAATATATTATTCAAAAACTTTTTTATAATTACAATGGGACTAATAACCTACTCTTTAATTGGTTTCAATTTAATGTATCCGGGAGATTTTAATATTATAGGTAAAGGTGTCCTAGGTTTTGCTGGAGCAGGTTTAGATACTTCTATCGGAGCAGATTTAACATATAATGTGGGATACACTTACTGGACAGATTTCTTATTCCAAGGAATGTTTGCAGCTACAGCAGGAACAATTATTTCTGGTGCAGTTGCTGAAAGAATTAAAATAAATTCTTTTATGTTAATTGTCTTTATTTATGTTGGGCTAGTTTATCCAATAGTAGGTTCTTGGCAATGGGGAACTGGTTTCCTTTATAATCTTGGTTTCTATGATTTTGCTGGATCTACATTAGTTCACTCAGTTGGAGGTTGGGGAGCTTTAATTATTATTTATCTTCTAGGTGCAAGAAAAGGTAAATTTGATAGTTCAGGAAAACCAATAGCTATACCTGGATCAAACATTCCACTTTCTGCTGCTGGGGTGCTTATATTATGGTTAGGCTGGTTTGGATTTAATGGTGGATCTGTATTATCTGCAGACCCTGCAAATACTTCATTAGTTTTAGTCACTACATGTCTTGCTGCAGCCGCTGGGGGAATAAGCGCTGCTGTTTTATCAACATTACTTTACAAGAATTTAGATATCACTATGTTTATGAATGGTGTTTTAGGAGGTTTAGTTGGAATAACTGCAGGTGCTGATCAAATGGGGCCAACTGAAGCTATAATGATAGGTTCTATAGGAGGAATAATTGTAGTTCTTGGAGTTGCTCTTTTAGATAAATGCAAACTTGATGATCCAGTTGGTGCAATTCCAGTACATTTATTTGCTGGTATCTGGGGTACTTTAGCAGTAGGTATTTTTGGTTCCTCTGCTAGCTTTGAACAATTTATGATTCAACTTGCAAGTGTTGGTATTGTAGGTTTATTTTGTGTAATCTGCACTTTTTTAATAACTATTATTGTTAAATTATTTATAGGGTTAAGAGTTTCTGAAGAAGAGGAAGAAAAAGGTCTAGACATTACAGAACACGGAACTAAAGCATATTTTTCATCTTAATAGAACAACAATTTCTATTGTTTTCAAACTTAAAAGGAGATCATTTGATCTCCTTTTTTGATTTCAAATTCACTTATAATTTATTTAATTATAATACATTTATAATAATGAAAAAAATAGTTGTCGTTGGTAGTGGTATTAACGGTTTAGTTGCAGCAAACTACCTAGTTAAAGAGGGGTATGATGTTACCATAATTGAAAAAAAAGATAGTACAGGGGGGGCATGTATAAAAGATTCTATTCAAATTGAGAATAAAAAAATTGATTTTGCATATGGAGCAACTGTTCTAGGAATGATGCCAGATTTTATTTTTAAAGAAACAGGGTTAGTTGATAAAGTGGAAGGTTTTTACCCTAAAACGCCTAAGCTCGTTTATTTTCGAGGTGATCAAAAAACTACTAAAATATTTCAAAATCATGATCAACTAGAGAAGGAACTTAGAGAAAAATGGAATGAAAAAGGAAGAATAAGTGATTTTAGAAATGATGAAAATAAAGTCATAAAATTTATACAAAAACTTTATAAAGAAGCAATATCTCCATCAATAGATTTAGCAAATCAAATATTAGGTAAAGAGCTAACTAGTATGTGGATTTCAGGAACAGCAAAAGACCTACTAGATCATTATTTTACAAGTGATAAGACAAAATTATATATGGGAATGACTGTGATTGAAAGTGGTCCTGCTTCAATTTATGATCCTGGAACTGCATTTACAATCCCTTTAATGGATTCTGGTTCAGTATATGACGGTTATTGGGGTTATGTTAAAACTGGTATTTGGAAAATAACCGAATCTCTAACTAAAATTAATTATGATTTAGGAGTCAACATTCATTTAAACTCATCAATAAATGAGGTAGATACTAAAACTAATTCTGTTTCTTTTGTTAGTAATGAAAAAGATTATAAAATTGATTATGACCATTTGTTATTTGCAACTGACCCAGTGACTCCATCAAAACTTATAAATAATTTTAATAAGAAAAAAGTTGATCTTGATCTAATTGGAACTAGCGGAAAGGTTACAGCTTTTTTCAAAAATCCTGTTAAATGGAAAGAATCAAATGATTATTCTGATTCATTCAGGTTTATTTTTTCAACAGATACTTTAAGAGATTTTGAAGATGCAAGTCAAAATGCATTAAAAAATTCTGGAGATTATTTTCCTGGATTTATTCAAGTATATCCTGATGGTAGTGCTCAAAGAACTATGGGTAATAAGGAGAATTTTGATAAATTAATTTTCTTTACTAAGAATATGAGTTTTAATAAAAAAGCTAATGATCTAGAAAACATTAAGGATAAGATTGTTTCAACCGTACTTCCTTATATTGAGAATTCAGATGATCTAGTTTTTAGCAAGTTTCTAACTCCAAAAGATTTAAATGAAACATTTTTATTTCCAAAGGGAAATATTGATCATTCTACTATGACAGGTAATCAGAATTTTAATAAACGAACATTTAGTTCTCAATCTTCAAACTTTTATTCTTACTTTGACTATGAGAACGTTTATTATTGTGGGGCGGGAAGTTTTCCTTGTGGAAGTGTAGCTGGAACTCCAGGCTATATGTGTTCTAAACAAATTATTAAGTCTAATCTGCAGTAATAATGCTGTATTATTATCTATTGAACAAAAAATATTATTAATAATTTAGATTAAACAATACAAAATGAAAAAAATATATTTACTGCTAACTTTTATTTTAATGACTTCATGTAGTAACTCCACAAAAGCTGTTTTTCTAGGTGACTCAATAACTATGGCTGGTGTTTATGATACTGAGGTTGGTGTACAGTCTGGTGACACCTTGATTTACCCAAAGTATTCAGGTTTTATTACTTTACTAAAAAATGATATTGAAGACGATATAGAATTAATTGGGAAAGGTGTTAGTGGTGACAAAGTTTCAAATCTTTTAGAGAGATACAAGGAAGATGTGTTAAGTCTAAATCCAGATATTGTCTTTATTTATATTGGGATTAATGATGTTTGGCATAAATATGATTTTGGGACTGGTACAGACATACTTTTTTATGAAAATGGATTAAGAAAAATAATTGCTGATATAAAAAGTAATGGAGCCAGAGTAGTTCTGTGTACACCAACTGTAATAGGTGAAAATAAAGGAGAGTTTACTTTAGTCAATAAGTTTAAAGATATTGAAACAATGGAAATTATGAATGGAGATTTGGATGCTTATTCAGATGTAATTAGAAAACTATCCTCTGAGCTTGATACTGATTTGGTTGATTTAAGGAAAATTTTTGTGAATTATATCTTAGAAAATAATCCAAATAATGAACCTGCTGGAATAACTACATATGATGGAGTTCATTTAAACGATCTAGGAAATAAATTAATTGCAGATGAAATGCTAAAATTCTTAAATTAAATTATTTAACATTTCATTAAAATTTTAACCCTACCATATAACTTAATATTGTAGTAAAATTAATTATATGTCCTTCATTAAAAAATCAAGTTTGTTTTTTTGCATGTTAATACTGATAACATGTTCCAAAGAAAGTGATGCTGGGTCTGATGCATACGCATCAAGTGCAACTCAAAATACTTATACACCACCAACAACTACTACAACAACTACAACAGTTACTCAATATACATTAGCTGTTACAGCGGCTGAGGGTGGAGGTGTATCAAGTACAGGTGGAACATATGATGACGGAACATCTGTAAGCATTACTGCAACTCCAAATGAAGGATATGAGTTTGCTGGTTGGAATGGTACAGACATGTCAAGTTCAACAATTACTATAGTGTTGACTGCAAATACAACAATTGAAGCTTTATTTAATCAAGTTCAAACAACTACAACAGTTACTCAATTTACATTAGCTGTCTCAGCTTCTAATGGAGGAACTGTATCAACTGAGGGAGGAGATTTTGAAGAAGGAACTGAGGTGACCATCACAGCTACTGCAAATACAGGGTATAGATTTACTGGATGGGAAGGCAGTGATTCAACAAGTGAAAGTTTAACAGTTACACTAAATTCAGATCAAACATACCAAGCCCTTTTTGAATTAATACCTGTATCTGTATATACTATCTCTGTTACTGCTCAAGGTTCAGCTAACTATATTCTAACTGGTGATGATGCCAATGGAAGTGTTAGCGGAAATGATCCTTCAGTTTCTTTAAAAGTTGGTGATACTCTAAACTTCAGTGTTAATGCTCAAGGTCATCCATTTTATTTAATTAAGACTTCAAATGGAGGGGTTGGTTCTGGTAATCTAATTGATGGGGTTTCTAATAATGGAGCAGTAAGTGCAACTGTCTCATGGACACCTAACGAAGCAGGCACATATTACTATATATGTGAATATCATTCTTCAATGTTAGGTACAATAACAGTAACTGAATAATTACTATCTAAATTTTATAAGTTTAGAATTTGATGAAAGGTATAAAGGATGTTTAGGAGTACCATTAACATTCTTTCCAAAACATTTAGGATTTTTTACAAAATTTTTAAGTTCCTTGGGCTCTTTTATTGAATTACCCCAAGCATAAACTACTTCATCAACCTTATTGACAAAATTTTTTATTGTCTTTAAATTTAGCTTCGTTAAACCGATACTTGTATCAAGTGTCTTTGAGTATGGAGTGATATAGGTAAAAAGGTTAGCAACAAAAAAACCACCATACTTAAATTCTCTTGTAAAACTTATTAATCTCTTTATGGTGGGGTCATCGATATCTTCATTAGCAATAGATGGGTTTAGCATTATGAATAATATATCAGACTTACTCAAGTCCCAATGTCTAGATAATTCATATCGGTGTTTTTTATCAAAACTGAATTTAGCTTTTCTTAAGATATTATTCTTGATGCTTAAGGCCATGTCCATATTTAAATATATCAAAAAAAATAAAGATTTATTTCTTGCAATCTCTTAAGATATCTTTCTCAACTACACTAAGATACTTTTGTCTTTTTTTATCTGAAACAAAAGGAACCGACCAAAACTGTTTTGTATTACTCCAATTCCCACCCCATCCAAAAACAAATGTAAATACTCCTAATACTAGTCTAAGTTTTACTGAGTTCAAATACATTGTTTTAACTGGAAGTGCAGGAGCACCATGAGTTAAATAACATCTTATTTTTTTCTTTTTTAGAAATGATCTTGGATAAGCATAGGTTTTAGTAATATTTACAAATTCATAAGCAAAGCCTGGAGTAAAGACTTCATCAAAAAAGGTTTCCATTTTAGGAGTAAGCCTAAACCACCAAACAGGAGATATAAAATAAATTCTGTCTGACCATGTTATTAGGTCTTTATACTTACTAACTAGGTCTTTTTTATCTCTATGCAATTTATCTTCATATAGATCAATAGTAGTCACATTATGATTCTTATAATTGCTAAAAGTTTCGGTAATTGTTTTGAAGATTCCACTATGGCAAAAAGAATTTTTATCTGGATGGCCAATTATTACTAAATTATTCAATGCTATAATTTAAAATTAGTTAGCAAAAATAGATAAATTTGTTAATAATTAAGTTATGAAAGATTTAATAATTATAGGAGCTGGGCCTATTGGATTAGCTTGTGGAATTGAGGCAAAAAAAAATAATTTAGATTATGAAATAATTGACAAAGGAATGCTTGTTAATTCCATTTTTAATTATCCTGTAAATACAACTTTTTTTTCAACTTCAGAAAAACTTGAAATAGGAGGAATCCCTTTTATTTCTCATAATGTAAAACCTACAAGAAATGAAGCTTTAGAATATTATCGTAGAGTTTGTGATTCTTGGGAACTCAATTTGAATTTATATAATGAGGTGATTGAAATTATAAATAAAGAATCTCATTTTGAATTAAAAACTCAAAAAGGAAAAATCAATTCAAAAAAAGTTGTAATATCCACAGGTTTCTACGACATTCCCTATTTACTTAATATTCCAGGAGAAGAACTCAGCAAAGTTTTACACTATTACAATGAATCTCATCCATACTATAAAATGGATATTGTAATTGTAGGAGCAGGAAATTCAGCTGTAGATGTTGCCCTTGATACATACAGAAAAGGAGCTAAGAGTGTGACTATGATAATTCGTGAGAAACAAATAGGAGAAAATATCAAATATTGGGTAAGACCCGATATTATGAATAGAATTGAGAATGAAGAAATTACCGTTTTTTATGAGTCTGAAATAAAGGAAATTAAAGAAAATACAATTATTATAAATACCCCAGAAGAGACAAAAGAGATTAAAAATGATTTTGTTTTAGCTATGACTGGTTACCAGCCAAATTATGAGATTTTAGAAAAATTAGGCGTCAAAATATTAGATGATGAGTTTAGAACTCCATATTATGATGAACTAACAATGGAGACAAATATCAAAGGTGTTTTTCTTGCAGGAGTTCTTTGTGGTGGGCTAAAAACTAACAAGTGGTTTATAGAGAATTCACGTGAGCATTCAGAAAAAATTATATCTCAAATAATTA
>JAQXBP010000047.1:0-6071 GCA_029252345.1 Flavobacteriaceae bacterium
CTAAATAATTTAATATCCATTCCTTCAATCTTTAAAGAGCCATCATATAAGAAGGCTGATAAGTAAACCATAATTACTCCATTAATAAGATGATAAAAGAATATGTAGAAATAATTGAAATAGTTTATTCTACCATGTATATTAAGATCTTCTGGATTATATAGGAAGAAAATATTAGTAAAGTGATAACTGACACTTCTAAATAAATAAAGTAATTTTGTTTTTTGAAAGACTTTAAATAAATAAAACACTATTATTAAGACTAATACAAAAACACTGGTTACATCTTGATTACTAATCATATTTAATCTTCTGGTAAATAACAAAATTATAGAATAACTAGATAATAAAATGGAAGACAACAGTTTAATTATCATACCAACCTACAATGAATCTGAAAATATTGAATTAATTATCAATAAAATTCTTCATTTAGATGATTCAAACGACATACTGGTAGTTGATGATAATTCACCTGACGGTACATCAGAAATAGTTTCTGGACTTAAAGAAAACTTTGTAAATAGAATATTTCTTCTAAAAAGAGATAAGAAATTAGGACTTGGATCAGCATATATAGAAGGTTTTAAATGGGCATTGAAAGAAGAATATGCATATATATTTGAAATGGATGCTGATTTATCTCATAATCCGATTGAAATTAAATATCTAAAAGAACTTCTTAGTGATAAAAGCTATGACGTAGCTATAGGTTCTAGATACTTAGAAGGAATAAGTGTTGTAAATTGGCCTCTTTCAAGAATTTTTCTCTCCTATTTTGCAAATCTTTATGTTAGAGTAATTACTGGAATGAAAATTAAAGATGCAACCTCTGGATTTGTTGGATATACTAATAAAGCTTTATTATCTTTAAACTTGGATAATATTAGATTTAATGGATATGCATTTCAAATTGAAATGAAATTCAAATTATGGAAAAAAAATTTTAAATTAAAGGAGCATCAAATAGTATTTGTAAATAGAACAATGGGTAAATCGAAAATGAACAAGAATATTATTTTAGAGGCTATTACAGGTGTAATCAAATTAAAATTAGACTCATTATTTAAAAAATGAATAAACTTCTTATAAAAGGTGCAACAATAATTAATGAGGGTGAAAGATCTTTAAGAGATATTTACATAGAAGGTGAGTTCATAAAGAAAATAGCAGAAGAACTTGAATTTGCAAGTGATGTTAAAATTATTAATGCAAAAGGACTTATAGCAATTCCAGGAATGATTGATGATCAAGTACACTTTCGTGAACCTGGTCTTACTCATAAAGGTGATATAAGAACAGAATCTCAAGCAGCAATTGCTGGTGGTGTTACCTCTTATATTGAGATGCCTAACACAATTCCTAATACAACAACTATTAAAGAGTTTAATAAAAAAATTAAAAATGCCTCAAACAATTCATTTGCTAATTTCTCATTTATGTTTGGTGGAACAAATGATAACATTGATGAGATAAAAAAAATTGATAACTCAGAAGTAGCAGGCATTAAACTTTTTTTAGGATCTTCAACTGGTAAAATGTTAATTGATAATCATGAAGCTATTGAAAATATTTTTAGAAGTACTTTATTACCAATATCCGCTCATTGTGAGGATGAACAAACTATTAAAGATAACACTGACTATTATCTAGATTTATATGGCGAGGATATTCCAGTAGAATTTCATCCAAAAATAAGAAGTGAAAAAGCGTGTTATAAAAGCTCTGATTTTGCAATTAAATTAGCTAACAAAACTGGGGCTAGATTAAATGTATTTCATATTTCAACTGCTAAAGAGTTAAATCTATTTGAAAATAAAGTTCCATTAAAAGATAAAAACATTACTGCTGAAGTTTGTGCTCATCATTTATGGTTTACAGATAATGATTATAAAAAATTAGGTTCGAAAATAAAATGGAATCCTGCAATAAAATCCAAAAAGGATAGAGACTCATTATGGAAAGCAATCAATGATGATAAAATTGATATAATCGCATCAGATCATGCGCCTCATGCAGAAGAAGAAAAAAATAATAAATATTTAAGCTGTCCGTCAGGTGGTCCTATGGTCCAGCATACAATTTTATCTCTTCTACAAAATTGTAATAATTATGGAGTTTCAATTGAAAAAATTGTTGAAAAAATCGCACATAACCCGGCTATTATATTTGAAGTAAATAAAAGAGGATTTTTAAGAGAAGGTTATTATGCAGATGTTGTTCTTTTTGATCCAAACTCATCAACAACAGTAACAAAGGACTCCCTTTTATATAAATGTGGTTGGTCTCCATTTGAGGGAGTGAAGTTTAATAACTCAATAAATACAACTATAGTTAATGGTATAGTTGCATATACTGAAGGGAAAATAAATTCAACTCCCCAAGGAAAAAAATTAACTTTCAATAGATGAAGAAATATTTGATTTTTCTTATTTTGATATTAGGATGTACATCAGATGCTCCAGAAAATCTTATTGGTGAAGAAAAAATGGAAAGTATTATTTTTGATATAATGATTTTAAATGCATCATATAATTATGACCTAAAAATTGATAATAATTTATTAAGTGATGAATTAATTTATAAAAAGTATGATATAGATAGTTTACAATTTTATGAAAGTGAGCTATATTACTCAAGAAATCCTAAAATCCATTTTAATATTTATTCTAATGTGAAAAAAAGGATTCTCAGATCTATAGATAGTTTAAAGAATATTAAATGATGAAAGAATTTATTAAAGAATTAAAGTGGAGAGGAATGTTACATGATGTAATTCCCGGAACTGAAGACCACTTGTCAAAAAACAAAACAGTTGGTTATATTGGTTTTGATCCAACATCTGACTCTCTCCATATTGGGAGTCTAGTACCAATATTTATCTTAAAACATTATCAAAATGCAGGTCATACTCCAATAGTACTTCTAGGGGGTGCGACTGGAATGATTGGTGACCCATCTGGAAAATCTGATGAAAGAAATTTACTTGATAAGAAAATTTTAAAGCATAATGAAAAGAAATTAAAGCTTCAATTTGAAAAGTTTTTAGATTTTAAATCAAGTATACCTAATAAAGCATTACTTGTAAATAATTATGATTGGATGAGCAAGTTTTCAATTATTGATTTTTCTAGAGATATTGGAAAACATATTACAGTAAACTATATGATGGGTAAGGAGTCTGTTAAAAAAAGAATTTCAAAAGATACAACTCAAGGAATGTCATTTACTGAGTTTACATACCAACTTATTCAGGGATATGATTTTTTACACTTATATAAAGAAATGAACTGTTTGCTTCAAATGGGAGGGAGTGATCAATGGGGAAATATAACTACAGGAACAGAGCTTATAAGAAGAAAAGAAAACAAGAAAGCTTTTGCTATGACTTGTCCGTTAATTAAAAAATCTGATGGATCAAAATTTGGTAAATCAGAAGGTGGAAATATATGGCTAGATAAAGACAAAACTTCAGTTTATAAATTCTACCAATATTGGTTAAACATTTCTGATGAAGATGCTGTTAATTATATTAAAGTTTTCACATTTCTTTCTAAAGAAAAAGTTGAAGATTTAATTCAAGAGCATAATGAAGATAAATCTAGAAGACTACTTCAAAATAAAATTGCTGAGATTGTAACTATAATGGTGCATAGTGAACAGGATCTAAATAATGCCATTAAAGCTTCAAAAGTTCTTTTTGGTAAATCAAGCAAGGAAGATTTAGAGTCTCTTGATGAAAATACTTTCAATGAAATATTTGAAGGTGTTCCAAGCTCAATTATTTCATTAGAAAAATTATCCAATGAAATAGATATTGAAAATTTATTGTCATCAGAAACTAATTTTCTTAATTCAATAAGTGATGCCAGAAGATCACTAAAAGAAAATTCTATTTCTGTAAATAAAAACAAAATCAAAGAAACTTATAAAGTTTCAAAAAGTGATTTAATTAATAATAAGTATGTTTTACTTCAAAGAGGTAGAAAAAATTATCATTTAGTAATTTTCAACTAATTTTTTAGTAACCTTTAATTAACGATTTATTCTATTCTGATATTTTTTTAATTACTAAATTAGTTAAGATGAAAAAATCAGATATAACTATTCTTTGTGTTGATGATGAACCTGATATATTAGAAATTCTTAAGTATAATCTTTCTAATGAGGGGTATAATGTATTTACTGCTAACGACGGTTTATCGGCTATATCAAAAGCTAAAGAAATAATTCCTAATCTTATTATTATGGATATTATGATGCCTAATATGGATGGTATTGAGGCTTGTGAAAAACTTAGAGTAGATCAAAAATTTAATGACACAATTATCATGTTTTTAACTGCTAGAGGTGAAGACTATTCACATGTTGCAGCATATGAAGCAGGTGCGGATGATTATGTTACAAAGCCTGTAAAGCCAAAAGTTTTAGTATCTAAAGTAAAAGGCCTTCTAAGAAGATTAAAGAAAGTTATTGAAAATGACCTTAATGAAATTAAATTTGAAGATATAAAAATAGACAGGGAAAAGTATAAGGTATTTATTTCTGGAAATACACTTAACTTGCCTAGGAAAGAATTTGAACTCCTTTATTTACTTGCCTCAAAACCTGATAAAGTATTTAAAAGAGATAAAATTATGGAGATGGTTTGGGGAGGAGAAGTTATTGTGGGTGACAGAACTATTGATGTTCATATTAGAAAACTAAGAGAAAAAATTGGTGATAAGTATTTTAAGACTGTTAAAGGTGTTGGCTATAAGTTTGTAATTTAACAATGAAACTACCATTTAAATTTAAGTCTAACCCTCAAGCTTTTAAAGTATCCTTAATTATTACTTTAACAGTATTTATTTTAAATTTTATTACTCATCAATTATTTTCAACTAATACAAATCTGGAAAATAAATCCTTATTCACAAGTATTCTTTATTTTTTAATTCTTTTTATAATAGTTAGAATAACTGTTGAATTCTATATCAGAAAACAAATTAATATTGGTGTATCAAAAATATTAAGTGAATTGAATCCTGAAATTTTAAGAGATTTTACTGAAGATAAAAACTTAGAAATAATTACAGATAAAATTATTACTAAAGCTAGAGAAAGAAAATCTGAAATAAATATTTTAAAAGATCAAGAAAATTACAGAAGAGAATTTCTTGGAAATATATCTCATGAGTTGAAAACTCCATTATTTACAATTCAAGGCTATATATTAACTCTTATTGAAGGTGCTATGAAAGACAAGAAAGTAAGAGAAAAGTATTTAAAAAGAGCTGCTAAAGGTGTTGATAGGCTTATTTCAATTGTAAAAGATTTAGATTTAATTACTCAATTTGAATCTGGAATTAAAACTGTTGACAAAACTGACTTTAATATTTATGAACTAGTTGAAAATGTTTTTGAATTATTGGAATTCGAATCTGAAAAAAATAATATTAAACTTCAATATGAGAATGAAAATATTACCCCTATTTATGTCTATGCAGATCAAGAAAGAGTACTCCAAGTACTTACAAATTTAGTTGTAAACTCTATTAAGTATGGAAGTAATAATGGATATACTAAAGTTGTTGTTGAAGATTTTAATAAAGATAAAGTAATCATTAAAGTAATTGATGATGGAGAAGGAATTGAAAAAAAGCACTTACCTAGATTATTTGAGAGATTTTATAGAATTGATAAAAATAGATCTAGAAAAAAAGGTGGTTCAGGTCTTGGATTATCAATTGTTAAACATATTATTGAAGCTCATAATGAACAAATTTTTGTAAAAAGCGAAATAGGAGAAGGAACAGAATTTTCTTTCACTTTATCCAAGCCAGAATTTTGAAATAATTTTTTATGAGCAAAACAGATTTTTTTTCAAAAGTTTACAAAGTTGTTAAAACGATACCTCCAGGAAGAGTTTCGACTTATGGACTAATTGCAAATAAATTAGGAACAGGACTAAGTGCAAGAACTGTTGGTTGGGCTCTTAATGCATGTCATAATGATTCTTCAATACCTGCTCATAGAGTTGTTAATAGGAATGGAATTCTAACAGGTAAGCATCATTTTAAAGGTTTTGA
>JAQXBP010000048.1:0-15626 GCA_029252345.1 Flavobacteriaceae bacterium
AGCACCTAATTTTGATGCAATAGTATCAGGTAATGTATACCCAATCTGAAGAGTTCTTAGTCTTAAATATGAACCATCTCTAACAAAGAATGAGTTAGCTGATGTAAATTCATTATTTAGTATTGTTTCACTTAATGCAGGTAAAGCTGCACCAGTATTAGTTGGAGACCATGAGTCTAAAACTCTAGTACTTCTACCACCGTTAAAGAAATAAGGAGTCTCGTAGTATAATGCTGTATAGTCAAAGATATCATTACCCATAGAACCATTCCAGAACATACTCATATCCCAGTTTTTATATGCCATGTTTAAATTCATACCAAAGAGTAAATCTGGGTGAGGATCACCGATTTTAGTTCTATCGTTATCATTAATAACACCATCACCATTAATATCTTCATATTTAAATCTACCAACGCCTGCACCATCTTGTGTTGCATGACCTGCAACTTCAGCAGCAGTTTGGAAAATCCCTAATACATTTCTTCCATAGAAATAAGAAATTGGCTCACCAACAGATGTTCTTGTCATAGATCCAATTCTTTGACTACCTCCAGAATAGAAATCACTGATAAGTTCAGTTACTTCGTTTTTAGCTCTAGTTGCATTTGCATTAATAGAGTACGTTAATCCTGATGAAGTTGTGTCAGAATAGTTTAGAGAAAGATCAAAACCAGTAGATTTCATAGCACCTAAGTTTGTAAATGGTGCAGATGCATCAATTGCAGTTGTACTTATCTTCTGAGTATCCTGTGCAACAAGACCTGTAGTCTCGTTAGAGAACACATCAATTGTAGCAGTCAACTTATTATCTAAGAATCCCATATCTAAAGCAAAGTTTGTAGATGTCATCGTTTCCCATGTTAAAAGTGGGTTACCTTTAGATGAAATAACCGCACCAGCAGTAGCTCCTCCACTTCCTCCAAACACATAGAATCCAGTATTTTCATTTAAACCAGAAATATTTACATCTAAATTAGAACCTCCAATTTGTTGGTTTCCAAGTTCACCCCATGAAGCTCTCATTTTAAGAGTATCAAACACTGAACTATCAAACCAATCCTCAGAACTTACTAACCAAGCTCCACTAACAGAAGGGAAGATAGCATCAGCTTCAGCTTGTGCGAATCTTGAAGTATCATCCTTTCTAACCGTTGCTGTAGCAAAGTACTTTCCACCGTATGACCAGTTTGCAGTTGCAAGTAACGAGAAAATTGAACTTGAAGAAGACCCCCCACCTGAAATTACAGGAACACCAGAACCATTAGATAATAAGTAAAAACCAGGATCTTCAAATAAATATCCAGTTCTTAAAGCACCAAAACCTTTAAAGTTGTTTTTTGTTGCCTCAGTACCTACTAACAAATCTAGTGTATGATCACCAAATGAATTCTTATAGTTTAAGAAATTTGTTATAACCCACTCGTCTTGTCTGAAACTTTGTTCGTTAAGAGTGTTGGTTGAGATTGCTTCACCATGCTCTGGATTAAGAGCTGTAAAATATCTCCCATTTAAATCTCTCATGGTTATACCAGCAGTGGTCTTAAATAATAATTCAGGAGTAATTTGGTATTTGAATGAAACATCACCAATAACTCTTAAGTTCTTGTTGTAATCATTTTTACCTCTTGCAAGATCTGCAACAGGGTTGTTAGCAATACCAACTCTTGCTGCATTAGAATATGTACCAGCAAAATTTCCGTTTGTATCTCTTACAGGAACAAGCGGAGATGAAAATGCAGCATTTTGCATTGGATTTCCACTAGTAGTTTGCTCCTTATCATATGTAATATTTAAATTTTCAGAAATAGTAATCTTATCTCCTATTTTAAATTCAGAATTTAATCTAGTTGAAACTGATTCAAATCCAGTATGTATAATCACACCTTCTTGGTTTAGGTATCTAACAGACATTAGATATTTACCTTGTTCAGAACCACCAGAAGCAGCTACTGATACTTCAGTTGTTGCAGCAGGATCAAATACTTCATCGAACCATTTTGTTCCACCTGGCTGAACTTTAGCACCTGCGCCTTCATATTCTGCGCCACTAGGAATAGGTACGTTCAAAAATACAGGTACAGAAGGAGTTGGTCCACTACCATATTGAGGGTGAGTTGGAGTATTTCCATCATTAAGAATACTTTGCCATGTCATATCAGCATGTTGCTGAACATTTAACATATCAGGGTATCTTGTAACCTCACTCACTCCATAAGTAGCGTTTACTTCAAGTGTGTTTTTCGTGTTGTATTTACCTTTTTTAGTAGTAACAACAATAACACCATTAGAAGCTCTTGCACCATAAATTGCTGCAGCACCATCTTTTAGTACACTTATATTTTCTATGTCTCTTGGGTTTATGTCTCTCATAACATTAGTATCGGTAGTTTGAATACCATCAATAACATATAAAGGACTGTTACTGTTAGTAGTAGCATAACCACGAATTCTAATTACGGGAGCTGACCCAGGACCACCACCAGATACAACTGACACACCTGCCACTCTACCTTGTAGAGCTTCAGCTGCATTTGTTACCTGTGTCTTGAATGCCTCGTCTGTATCTACAGTTCCGATAGCACCAGATAGTGATCTTCTTTGTTGAGTTTGATATCCTGAGACAACAACCTCATCAAGAATGTCAACACTTGACATTAAAGTAACGTTAATCTGATTTTGGTTTCCAATAGTAATCGTTTGAGATCCAAATCCCAAACTTGAGAAGGTCAACTGGTCTCCAGTTGACGCGTTTATTTGATAATTACCATCAAAGTCAGTTACAACACCTGTATTTGTTCCTTCAACTACAATTGTAGCTCCAGGAATAGGGTTATTATTTTCGTCAGAAACACTACCAGAGATAGTGTCCTGAGCAAAAATTAGACTAGACGACAACATCAATACAACAAAAAATGCTTTTTTCATGTTAATTTATGTTTAGTTTATTAGTCGCAATTTAAGTTAAAATATTGTTAAAAAGCAAGAAAAAACTATTAAAAATTATGAACTATTCACAATTAATCAACAAAAATTACGAATATAACAACCATAATAGTCATAGGTATCTAGATGAATTAGAGTGGATTAAAGTGGCTATTTTTTCCCAAGCTATTAATGTGTTAAAATATACTATGATAAAAAAAACAGAATTGTATTAATATTTATAGCTTTGATAATCAAAATATCAAAAAAACAAAATAAACGATTATGGAATGGTATGAAAAAAATAGAAAAATAATTGTGTTTGCATTACTATGCTACTTTTTTTTTAGAGCACTAACCTACATATTATAATAATGAACAAAATAATTTACCTACTTATTGCAACATCATTTGCTCACTCTCAAATTAATCCAAACAATATAGAAATTGTAAGAGATCAATTTGGCGTCCCTCACATTTATGCTCAAACAGATGCAGAAGTAGCATATGGACTTGCATGGGCAAATGCTGAAGATGACTTCATAACAATTCAAGAGGCATATCTTGCAGGAAACGCAATGCTCTCTAACTATATAGGCCTTAAGGGTGCTGCAGCTGATTTTATAACTCAGTTTATTGGATCGAAAAGTCTAATTGACGAAAAAATTGGGACTATTTCTGAAGATTATATGGAAGTAGTAGAGGGCTATTCACAAGGTTTAAATGCATACGCTAGAAATAATCCCGATAAAGTACTTTATAAGAAACTCTTTCCAATAACTCCAAAAAAAATGTTGATGTATAGTCAGCTTCAACTTTTCATTTCAAATGAAGGAGCATATTGGGCTGGTAGGATATTGAATAATGACACACAAGATGGTTTTTTAGATCAGAACTTAACTGGATCAAATGTTATTGCAATGAACAGTAGTAAGACAGTAACTGGCGAAACCTTTTTAGCAATTAATACTCATCAACCTCTTGAAGGCCCTACTTCATGGTATGAAGTCCACCTCAATAGCGAGGAAGGAACAAATATTATTGGGACTATGTATCCAGGAACACCTAATATATTGATTGGAGTAAATGAACATCTTGGATGGTCTCACACGGTCAACTACCCAGATAAAACTGATGTATTTAAACTGAGAATGAAAAACAAGAGGAAATATATTGTTGATGGAGAGGAATATGAACTAGAAAAATTGAAGGCAAAAATAAGTATTAAAGTTCTTGGTATCCCTATTAAAATAAATCGAAAGTATTACAATAGTATTTTTGGTCCAACATTAAAAAACAAATCAGGGTATTATTCAATTAGAACCCCTACACTCTTTAATATTAAAGCTTTAGAACAATGGTGGAGAATGGGAAAGTCAAAGAACTTTAGCGAGTTCTATAATACTTTAAAAATGACGCAATTACCAGGATTTAATATTGGCTATGCAGATAAGTATGACACTATATTTTATATGTCAAATGGTATAATTCCAAAAAGAGCTGAAGGATATAATTGGAAAGGAATTGTTCCAGGAGATACTAAAAAAACTTTATGGACAGAGTATCATAAGATTGAGGATCTTCCCCAAGTAATTCAGCCAGATGCTGGTTTTATTTACAACGCAAATCACTCCCCTTTTAAATCAACATCAGCTGAAGAAAATCCAAAAGAAGAAGATTACAGTCAGAGAATGGGATATGAGACATACGATAACAATAGATCAACTAGATTAATTGAATTAATAGAAAGCTATGATAAAGTATCATATGAAGATTTTAAGGATATTAAATACGATAATTCATTTCCATCTAAGTTTAACTATAATTTCATGGACATAAGTATTATTGAGACATTAGAACTTGAAGCAGAAAATGATTTGTTTGAATTACTTGATATTATTCAAAAATGGGATAGAAAAACAGACATTGACTCTCAAGGTGCAGGAATTTATGGAGTTTTATACTATCAACTTGTATGGAATTATAGAGATGAAATTCAAAAAAATAATAAAACTATTAGTAGAGAAACACTTCTTTCAGCTTTAAGAGATGTAAAGCAATACTTAATTGATAATTTTGGATCTATTAAAATAACTCTTGGAGACTTCCAAAAGCTTGTTAGAGGTAATAAAGAATTGCCAATTTGGGGACTTCCTGATGTCATTACTGCTATGTCATCAAGACCTTATAAAGATGGTAAACATAAGGTTACTCAAGGAGAGTCTTACATTGGACTTGTAAGGTTTAATGAAAATGGCCCTATTCTAGAAAGTATTATATCTTTTGGAAACTCTGATAACCCTGATTCGGATCATTACACTGATCAAATGAAAAAATACTCAATGTTCCAAACTAAGAAGATGACTTTTGATAGAGATGTAATTTATAAAGAAGCTAAGAAAATTTATAACCCTAACTAGTTAATATTTAGAGCCTCATCATAAATCTTTTCATAAAGAGGTATTACTTTTTTAATGTCATATTTTTTTGCATTCTCAAAAGCTTGTATTCTATATTTTTTTTCAAGTGAATTGTCTGTTAAAATTTTTATTGCATTTTGGGCCATAGAATCAATATCACCAACATCACTAGTATATCCTGAATTACCATTTATATTCAAGTCCTTTAGTCCTCCTGCATTTGACGATACAACAGGCACCTTAAGAGCCATAGCTTCTAAAGCAGCAAGTCCAAAACTTTCTTTTTCAGATGGTAATAAAAATAAATCAGATGAACATAAAATTTCATCAACCTGATTTGTTTTACCTAAGAATATAACTTTGTTTTTTAAATTATGTTTTCTTAGAAATTCTTTCGCTTTCTTCTTGTCAGGCCCATCCCCTACCATTATCAATTTTGAATTGATTTTTTCATTAATTTTTTTAAATATTTTTAAAACATCTTGAATTCTCTTTAATGGTCTAAAATTACTTACATGAACTATGATTTTTTCATCCCCATCTGCTATCATATTTCTTTCACATATGTTGTGTTTTTTATCATACTTATCTATATCAATAAAATTAGGAATTACATGAATTTCCCTTGTTATCCCAAAGAACTCTCTTGTGTCTTCCATTAGGCTTTTGGAAACACACGTAACTATATCAGATTTATTAATACTAAAAGTGACTGCTGGTTTATAAAAAGGATGATTTCCAACCAGTGTAATGTCAGTACCGTGAAGAGTTGTAATTATAGGTATTTTATAACCATTTTCATTTAAAATTTTCTTTGCCATATATGCTGCATATGCATGAGGAATAGCATAATGAACATGAAGAACATCTATTTTATGTTTTGAAATAACATCAAATAACTTACTTGACAATGCAAGTTCATATGGTTCATATTTAAATAAAGGATAATCAGGGACATTTACCTCGTGATAATGAAGATTCGATGACAATGCATCTAGTCTTACCGGTTGACTATAAGTTATAAAATGAACTTCATGACCTTTCTTAGATAGCTCAATACCTAGCTCAGTTGCTACTACACCTGACCCACCAAAAGTTGGGTAACATACTACTCCAATTTTCATTTTGAATCTATTAATGATTTATAAACAATCTCCTGCGCTCTTGTTCTTATGTTACTAGTTTGAAGTAATGTGTTTTCTCTAGTTGGATAAGTTCTGTTTGAAAGAAAAATAAAAATTATTTCTTCATCTGGATCAGCCCAAGCGATCGATCCTGTATAGCCATAATGTCCAAAACTATTCATTGAGACTCCTCCAAAGGTTGAACCATGTTTACCTTCAACTTGAGGTTTATCGAATCCTACACCACTTCTATTATCATTATCACAGTAATAACAATAATTAAAAGTGTTAAATGAATTTTCAGAAAACAATCTCTTATTATCATATGAGCCTTTTTGAATCATAGCTTGAAGAACTACAGCTACTTCGTATGTATTAGAAAACAATCCAGCATGACCTGATATACCTCCAAGCATTGCAGCTCCTTCATCGTGAACATATCCATGTAATTTAGAATATCTAAAAAAATCATCTCTTTCACTAGGAACAATTTCTTTCAAACTAATACTTTGATGAGGATTAAACATAGTTCTATTTAATCCTAAAGTTTTAAAAATCCTCTCATGAGCTAAAACATCTAGTGGTTTATTGTATAAATCTTCAAACCAAAATTTTAAAAAATAAAATGGCAAATCAGAATATTTATACTCAAGGTTATCCCTTAATTCACTATCAACAATTGATTTAAATATTTTTTCTCGATAATTTGACTTTAGAAATAGATTCTCTGACACCTGAGTTGAGAAAGTAGATTTGGAATTTGATTTATAAAACCTTGATCTTGGTTTTTCTTTTCTGTTTAATGTTTCTTCATAAAATGGAATCCATGGTCTCAATCTAGCATAATGAGATAACATTTCTTTTAAAGAAATATTACTCTTGTCATTAAGTTTTGTTTTTGGAAAAAGTTCTGACAGGTTGGTTTCAAGAGAAATATTATTCTTATCGAACTCTTGAAGTACAAGAGGCATAGTAGCAAGTATCTTTGTGATTGAAGATAAATCAAAAACATGATTGTTTTCTAGCTTATTAACTTTTTCATAGGTGTGATACCCAAAACTTTTATTATAAACAATTTTACCTTTTCTAGAAACTAACATTTGAATTCCAGGAGTCATCATTGAATCAATTGCATTTTTTGCTAAGGAATCTAGATAAGATAATTTAGTTATATCAAAACCCTCATATGATGGACGAGAAAAACCTATTATGTTTTTTTTATTAAATGTTAATCCATGGTTGAATTCAAAGAAATTATTAGAGACTGGAATCTTTCCTTTAAAAGATCTAACTCCATATAATAAATCAGCCAATACTTCTTGTGAAATCATATTATTTTGATAACCTATAATAATAGATTCAAAATTGTCAATAGATTCAAATGAATTTAAGCTATATGGATTAAGAAACAAATTCAAAACTACATTGTTATTAGTACTTATCCTTTTAATCTTTTCAACTATTTCTTGAGGAATAATATTAGATGCATATGGGCTTTTGCTTGAACCATGATATGATACAACAATTCCATCATATTTTGTTTTAGAGAAAAGAGAAGTTATGTCCTCATCTTTAAATGAATCAATATTTAAATATTTATTCAATTTATCATAAAGATGATCTCCTCTATCATTCTTTCCAAATCCAACATGAAGGTATTTTTTATCATTAGCTAAAGGAAGGATATTCTTTGTGTTTTTTACTAAAGTAATAGCTGAACTCATAGCATTAGAATAGAGAAGAGTATCTTTTGAGGTGTTAACCTTAGATAGTATATTTTCTGTTGAAATATGTTTAAAATTTTTAAGATTTGATCTGGCTTTTAGAGAAAGAATTTTTTTGACAGAACTTGATAATCTTGACTCTGAAATTTTACCTTTTTTGTAAGATTCTGAAATAAGTTTAACACCCTGTGATACATTTGTTGACATTAAAATAATATCATTTCCAACTTCAAAAGCTCTCAAGTCGACATTTATATTGGGGTCTTGGAGAACACCTTTCATATCAAGAGCATCAGTTATGGTAATTCCATTAAACTCATAATCTTCTCTTAGAAGATTATTTACAGTTTTGTATGATAAGGAAGAAGGATATTTCTTATCTAATGCTGGAACACTAAGATGTGCTAACATTATAGACTCAGCAATTCCATCCTCAATAAGTCTTTTAAAAGGATAAAGTTCTACATTATTTAGTCTTTTAATATCACCTTTAATAACAGGTAAAGTTTTATGAGAATCTTTATCTGTATCTCCATGGCCAGGGAAATGTTTAATAGATGTAAAAACTCCAGCATCTTTATGTCCTTGTATGTATGCTTTTGCTTTTAAATAAACATTATTAGGATCCTCTCCAAAAGATCTATTTCCAATAATTGGATTTTTTGAGTTATTATTTACGTCAACAGATGGGGAGAAGTTATAATGAACACCAAGAGCCTTATTTTGTTCCGCCATTCTCTTTGAGATCTCTCTAACCAGCGAATTATCCTGAATTGCACCTAGAGTCATGTTCCATGGATGAGCAAAAACATCAGATAGTCTTTGAGATGGACCCCATTCTGCATCCATAGTAACTAGAAGAGGTGTTTTAGCTAAAGTTTGAAATTTATTTAACCACTCTATATGAGTATTAGTTGTTCCAATAGAGAAAATTAACCCTCCTATTTTATCCTCCTCAACCAACTTTCGAATAACATCAAAATCGGATTGTTCAGGAGAAACCCAATTAATAAATAATTGAGATACTTTTTCCTCTAGTGTAAGAGATGTGTATACACTGTCAACCCATTTTTTTTCAGATTGAATTAAATTAGAATACATATCCTGAGAAAAAACAAAAGAAAAATTTAATAATATAATTAGGGTTATTCTTAACATTTTAAAAAAATTTTGAAAGCCAAGATGAACTTATCTTTAATTCAAAATCACTTGATAGTTCTTTTTTTGTCTTTACAGTTGTATTGAAGATAATAGTTTCAGGTGAAAAAGATTTATTTTTAATTTTATTTTTTAGATCTCTTAAACTAATTGATTTGATATTGTTCTCTAATCTATAATTAACTGATAATCTATCTAAAAGATTTAAATTAATAGTAGTTGAAATATCATTCACTAATTGAAGAGAATAGTCTATTGAACAGCCCCCTATTGGGTTAAATCTTTCATTTACAGCTATAATTAGGAAACGTCTTTCTTTAATCAAATATGAAGCTTGTAATTCATTTCCATGAGCTTTCCAATTTTCTAAAAAGAGGGTTGTCTTATTGTCAATTATTTTAATGTCTGAGTCACTTAAATCTTTACTGGACTGGTATATCCATATCCTGGAATCATCTGGGATATTTTTAAAATCTATAATCATAAGTCTTCTGCTTTTTCTATCATTTGCGCTACATCAAGTACATCAATATCTTTTTGTTTTGAAGTCATTCCATCACTCATCATTGTATTACAAAAAGGACAACTAACAGCTACTATTTTAGAATCTGTTTTAATAGCCTCTTCAGATCTTTTAATGTTAATATCTTCACTTCCTTTTTCAGGTTCTTTAAACATTTGTGCTCCTCCAGCTCCACAACATAATGATTTTGATTTACAACTTTTCATTTCAACTAATTCAGCATCAAGTTTCTTAATCACCTCTCTTGGTGCTTCATATATACCATTTGCTCTACCTAAATAGCAAGGATCATGATATGTAATCTTTTTACCTTTATAATATCCTCCTGATATACTTATTTTTTTATCCTTTATAAGGTTGTTTATAAATGTTGTATGATGAATAACATTGTAATTCCCTCCAAGCTCAGGATATTCATTTTTAATAGTATTGAAGCAGTGTGGACAAGTTGTTATAACATTCTTAATATCATAAGAATTTAATACCTCAATATTTGAAATTGCTTTCATTTGAAAAAGAAACTCGTTACCAGATCTCTTAGCTGGATCTCCTGTACATGACTCCTCTTTCCCTAAGATGGCATAAGAAATATTAGCTTTATTTAAAATTTTAATAAAAGCCTTTGTTACTTTTTTAGACCTATCATCAAAGCTTCCAGCACAACCAATCCAAAAAAGATATTCAGGACTTTCACCTCTCGACTTTAATTCTGATAAAATAGGTACTTTCATATTAATTATTTTTTTGATTCTTCATCATCAAAAACTTCAATTGTAACAGTTTTTTCAATAAGATCAGTAAACTTTCCATTATATCTAGTTGCCTTAACAAGGTGATTATCAATCCAGTGGTAGTTTCCTCCTCTTGGCTTACCCATAAGTAAACTATGGTATTTAAATCCATTATCTTTAAGCCATTTCTCAGTAACTTCTCTATGAGCTTCAATTCTAGCTGTAAAAAAGCAAATCATGTGGCCTTTATCAAACCAATTATTAATAGTTTCAAGTGCATCAGGATAAAGCTCTGCAGTAACCATCCTCTCTGGTTCCTCATTCGGAACATCGTCACATATAGTTCCATCTATGTCTATAAGATAATTTTTAATTCCACCTGGAAGAATTGGACTTACAGTTTCTCCTTTTTCAATCTTTTGATGTAAATAATTTTCTACTTCTTCTTTTTTTTTTTTTTATGTTTCTTGTATCCACAACTCCCTATCCTGTTGATTGTATGGCCATGGGGCACCGTTATTTTCAATGTTGTTCATCATGTTATTTAAATCCGGATGAGCGGATGACTCTTCCATAATTAAGTATTGTCTCATGTCCATTATTATAGACAAAGGATCAATGTTAATTGGACAAGCTTCAACACATGCATTACAGGAAGTGCATGCCCAAAGTTCTTCTTTTGAAATGTAGTTATCTAATAATCTATCACCATCATCTATAAACTTCCCTTTATTGATTGATATATTTTTTGAAACTTTCTCTAGTCTATCTCTTGTATCCATCATAATTTTTCTTGGAGAAAGTTTCTTTCCTGTTAAGTTAGCAGGGCATTCACTTGTACATCTACCACATTCAGTACATGAATAAGCATTCATTAGCTGCACCCAGTTTAAATCAAGTACATCTGATGCTCCAAACTTATCAATATTTTGAGTGTTCTGAGATGCTTTTTCTGGGTAAAACATAAGGAGAACTTCATTTTTTACTGACTCTAAAACATTAAATTTTCCTTTGTCTTCCAAATTAGCAAAATATGTATTTGGGAAAGCAAGCAAAATATGAAGATGTTTGGAATAATATAAATAATTTAAAAAGAAGAAAATTCCGATTATATGTGACCACCAAAATGTTCTCTCTAAGTAATAGACAGACGATGTAGATAATGAATCAAATAAAGGAACTAAAAAAGTAGAAATAGGGAAAGAACCTGCTGAATAATAATTATCATAGTTTCTTTCTTGAAGAATAAAGTCTGTTGCATTCATTGATAAAAACAATAACATTAACACAACCTCAAAATAAAGTATATTATCAGCATCAAACTTTGGCCATCCCTTCATTTCAGCACTTAAAAACCTTTTTATCTTTACGATGTTTCTTCTTGTCCAAAAAATAAATACTGAAATTAAAACCAATAATGCAAAAATTTCAAAAGAAGCAATTAAAAAATTATAGAAATATGTATTAAAAATCTTTGAAAAAAACCTGTGTGAACCTGTTATTCCATCAATTATAATTTCTAAAACTTCAATATTAATTATTATAAATCCTACATAGACAACTACGTGAAGAATACCTGAAATTGGCTTAGTTACCATTTTTGATTGACCCAAAGCAATTCTAATCATATTTGATAGTCTTTTACTTGGATTATCAAATCTGTCAACAGGCTTACCAAGCTTAATAACTTTTATTAGTTTTTTGATATTTAGTGAAAAGAATCCAACTGAAATTATCAAAAGGAAACTAAAAATTATATTAGGTAGTATACTGATCATCTATTTTCTTCCAAAAACTGAGAAATGAACATATTTTTTTGGATTTGTTTTTATATCGTTAATTAACAGATTTAAATTTTCTATAGATAAATTCAAATTTTCATATATATCGTCATTACTAATTAGTTTTCCTAGACTTGAATTATCAGAATTAAGATTAGTAACAATTAAATTTATGCCATCAACTGATTTTTCAAGATTAGAAAGAACACCGGCAATTCCAAAATCATTTAACTCTTTAGAGACATTTGAAAGATTGCTAGTTATAGATTCTATGTTGTCTATTGAATTATTAATTTGAGTATTTTTTTCTGTAAGTGTTTTTTCTATTATTAATGATGAGTTATTAATAGCTTTAACAGCAGAAGTCAATGTATTCAATGATTCTTTAATATCATTTTGAGTCTCTTTGTTTAAAACATAAGAAGCACCTGAAAAGATTGAATCAACACTTGTTAGAGTACTCTCCAGTTTTCTCTGAAGTGGCTCTATTTGTCTATTAATTAACTCTGTTAGACCAGGTCTAATATTTGAATTTAAAGTGTCACCGGATTTTACAACCATCCCCTTTTGAAAAATAGGTTCAATAGCAATTGCCAGTCCACCCAGAACTCCAGTTTCATATATTGTTGCAGAACTATTAGAGGAAAAGTTAATTTTATCTTTAACTTTAAGTGTAACAACTATTTTAGTAGAATTTGGGAGGAAATCTAAATCTGTAACGTTCCCAATTGATAGGCCATTAATCATAACATTTGCTCCAACCAATAAACCATCGACTTCATCATAAACAGCATAAACAGTCTTTTGTTTGTCAATAAGAGATGTACCCTTTAAAAAGTTAAATCCAAAAATGAATAAAAGAATTGTACTTAAAACAAAGATTGCAGCTTTAATTTCTTTAGATAGATTCAAGGTAGTTTGGTTTATACTGTAAAAATAAGAATAATTTGATTAGTCAAAACGATAAATAAAATATCAATTAACACTAAGAACCCTATTGTTTTGATAACTAACTATAAAAGAAGTATTAAAACCATATTTTTTTGCTATGATTAAAGATTCATTGGCATCTTCTATAGTTTTATGTCTTCCATATAAATACTTATATATACTTCCCTCTTTAACCACATCAACCGATTTAAGACCATTAAAATTATATGGTTTTAAATCAAGTAACTTATTACTAGCAGCAATCTGAATTCTATAAAACAAACTATTATTTAAACTTTCATTAGCGATTGATGATGTTGATAAGTTTTTAAAGAAATCATTTCTGTACTTAATGACTGCTAAAGAGATAGCATCAGCAATTTCAGCTTGACCTTTGGTCGAATTTAAATATAGACCTTCGTTTTTATTAGTTAAGAATCCAGTTTCTACTAGAACGCTAGGCATGTAAGTATATCTTAGAACGGCAAAACCTGCTTGCTTTACATCTCTATTTTTTCTTTTTAGTGATTTAACAAAACTATTTTGAATATAAGACGCAGCTATAATACTTTGATCAAGATATTCTTCTTGCATAAGAGTTAGGCCAATTACTGACTCAGGGTTATTTGGGTCAAATCCATCATATGTATTCTCATAATCATCTTCATAAAAGATTACAGAATTTTCCTTCTTTGCAATCTCAAAATTACGTTCATTAGCATGAAGACCAAGAACAAATGTTCCAGCTCCATATGGTTGAGGAGTATGAAAAGCATCACAATGAATTGAAATAAATAGTTGAGCATCAGAGCGATTTGCAATATTTGCTCTTTCGTATAAACCAATAAATACATCTTTTTTTCTTGTATAAATTACATTCACACCTTTTACTTCTAGTAACTTTCCTAACCTAATAGAAATTTTAAGAGCAATATCCTTTTCAATAAATCCATTTCCTGTATTTCCTGGATCTTTTCCTCCATGGCCTGCATCTATAACAACAGTAAATTGAGAATTTAAAGTGGAAGTGTTTTGACCTAAAGAGTAAAAAAAATAAAACTGAAAAAGAATAACAAAAAATATCCTAAGTGAATTCATTGGTATAAATAGATATAATTAAAATTATGATTAATTTTGAATAACTTAAGTACCTTGTTGATAACTCAATTTTAAATCTTGAAAAAAAAATATTTAAACTTTTATATAATTTTTATTTTTTTAGGATTAAACCTCTCATATTCTCAAGAAAATAATATAGCTCAAGATTCATTATCTAAAGATGATGAGATTAAAAAATCAGTACTTTTAGATAATATCAAATACGATGCAAGTGATTCAATAAGAATTGATCAAAAAAACAATAAAATCCTTCTTTACAATAATGCTAAAATTGTTTACGGTGATATAACGCTTACCTCAGGGCTAATAATTTTAGATTATAAAGAAAACATAGTAACAGCAGGTAGAATAGCTGATTCAAAAGGAAATCTTAGTCAGTATCCAACTTTTATTCAAGGAGGTAACACAGTTAATCCAGATTCAATTAAATATAATTTTGACAATCAAAAAGCTCTAATTTGGAACTCAAAATCTGAGGAAAATGGAATGAATATTTTATCTAGTCTTACAAAAAAACAGAATGACTCAGTTTATTATTTAAAAGATGGAAAGGTAACAACTGGGGGGAATCTCTTAGGAGGAGAATCAGAAGAAGCAGACTATTTTTTCAAAATCAGAAAGGGTAAATTAGTTCCAGGTGGAAATATCATTACTGGTTTTACTAATTTATTTATAAAAAACGTTCCTACCCCAATAGGGCTTCCATTTGCATATTTCCCATCACAGGAAACAAAAGATTCTGGATTTATAATCCCGAATATTAACGAAAGTAATGAAAGAGGATATTCATTTCAAAATGGAGGATATTATCTCCCAATTTCAGAATTTTTTGATCTGACAGTACTTGGAGATTATTACACCAATGGGAGTTACGGAATAAATATTAGCAGTCAATATAAAAAGAGATATAGTAATAGTGGTAATTTTTCAGTTAGATACGAAAATTTAATTAATAGTGAAAGAGGTTTGCCGAATTATGGAAAATCTACAGTTTATAATATTAGATGGACACATTCTAAGGATCCAAAATCCTCTCCAAATTCTAGTTTTAGTGCATCTGTTAATTTTGGAAGCAGCGACTATTTCCGTCAGTCTGTTAATCAATTAAATACTGCTAACTTTTTAAACAACAATCTTAGTTCATCTATAAATTATTCAAAAAGTTTCCCAGGATCAGCAGGAATAAGGCTT
>JAQXBP010000049.1:0-23071 GCA_029252345.1 Flavobacteriaceae bacterium
ACAAAACCTAATTAATATGAAAAATATTTTAAACAAGTATTATTTAGCCTTTATGGCTGTAATTCTATTTGGTAGTGTTTATTCACAAACTCAAATATCTGGTTCAGTGATGGATTCGGATAGCATGGAAGCAATTCCTGGAGTAAACGTTATCATTGATGGCACAAACATTGGAACTGTTACAGATTTCGATGGAAATTTTGTCATTAATACAAGTCAAGGTGCACCCTTAACTCTTATTGTAAGCTATATGGGATATAGTGCAGAAAGAGTTGATGTGACATCTGCAAGTCAAAATATAAATGTAATGCTTAGCGCAGGACAAAACCTTGAAGAGGTTATTATTTCTGCATCAAGAAGTGCTCAAAAAGTTACTGATGCTCCTGCATCCGTTAGTGTAATTTCTTCTAGGCAGATTGAAAATTCAGCTCAAGTTGCTGAACCTTCAAGAATTCTTGTATCTGTGCCTGGTGTTCAAATACAACAACAAACTGCAAACTCAATGAACATTGAAATGAGAGCTGGATCCGGAGTTTTCGGAACATCTACTTATATAATGAGAGATAATAGAGGATTAATAACTCCTGCTGCAGGAACTTTCTTTAGTTTCCAGCAAGGTCTTTCTAACTTAGATTTAGCTTCTGTTGAAATAGTTAGAGGTGCTGCAGGTGTATTATATGGACCTGGTGTAACGTCAGGTGTAGTTCACTTTAGATCAAAAAGTCCTATTGATTATACTGGTAATGCTGTTTCAATGTGGGGTGGAGATTTAAATACTTTTGGTTCAGAGTTTAGAATTGCGAGAGCAAATGATGATAAGACTTTTGGATGGAAAATTAATGCTAGAGTAAATTCTGGTGATGATTTTACGTATGATGATGAAGCTGAATTAGCTGCTAACGTGGGTGGAATTAATAGTATAATTAGACAACCTGTTATTACAAACATGGCAGTTGACCCTCTTTTATCTGCAAATGGACCTGTACTTTATGACTTTACAGGAGGAAACGCTATTTTAGATACCTATAGCAATTTTGTTATTGACACAAATTTAGAGTGGAGACCAAGTGATGATACGAATTATCAAGTTAGTGCAGGTATGACTAATGGAGGTGGTCTATTCTTTCAAGACTTAGGTATTGGTTATGCTGATGGTAGTACATATTGGGGTCAAGTTCAGGCTACAATGGGTAACTGGTATGCTCAAGCTTTTATAGACCATAATGATGGTGGTGGAACAGATAATCCAACATTCTTGTATGGTACAGGTTTACGTCAGGTAGCCAAAAGAACAACAATGGAAGCTCAAATTCAGTACAATTTTGATATGCCATGGTTATTTGATTCAGAATGGACTGTAGGATATGATTATAGAAATACTGATTCTGACTCTGAATATACTCTATGGGGAAGAAATGAGGATTCTGATGACTACATAACTAATGGTATATATGGACAAGGAACTTTAACAATGTCTGAAAAAGTAGATCTTGTAGTTGCTGGTAGATATGATCAAGCTAGCTTTATTAGCGCAGGAGAATTTGCTCCTAGAGCAGCTCTTGTATATAAGCCTTCTGAGAAAACTACTTGGAGACTTTCATATAACAAAGCTTTATCTGGACCTAGTGCACTTCAAATGTATATTGACTTCCCAGTAAATGTACCGGCGCCTGGAGTTTTAGACGCATGGTTAAGTGGACAAAGTACTGCACAGCGTTTTGCTAATCCATCAAATCAAGTAATTGATTTGGCAGGTTTACCTGTTGATATTCCAGTTTCGGCTGCAGGTGGTGGATTACCACTCGCAATTCCTTATGGTGCAGTTGCTAGTCTTTCTCTTGCAGGTTTATATGCACAGGCTCCTACGCTTCAACCATTACTAACACCATTTTTTGCTAATTATGCTGGACCACAAGGTGGATCAGGAATTTTAGCTCCTTATGATTTATTCGAACCTACTCAAACTACTGGTAACAGAAATACAAGAACTGGAAGATTTAGTTCTGTTGAAAACTTTGAACTAGGGTTTAGCAGTGTTATTGGTAAAAAGTTAAAAATTAGTGCTGATATATATTCTTATGTTAACACTGGTTTCACAAACTTTAGTGCAATTGGAGATACATATGCATTAGTTGGATCAGATATTCCAGGAGATTTAGGAGCAGCTGTTGCTGCTGATGCTACTGCGTATGTTACTGGAGCAATAACTGCTGTTACAACTCAGACTTATCAAGGTGTTGCTGCTCAATTTGGGCTTCCATTTAGTGTTGTTGCCTCTGGTGCTCTTGCAGCGCAAGGTGTACCTGCACTTCAAACTGCAATTGCAGGTGGTGTAGCTCAAACTTTAGGTGGAATTAACAGTGCATTTAATGCGGGTGGTCAAGGTTTCGTTGGTCAATTAGGTCCATTATTTGGCGCTATAGGTGCTGTTGAGTCTGATAGAGTTCCTCAAGGAGATGGAATTACTCACATTACAACAGGATATATTACTCAAGGAGATGCTAAAAGATCTCACTTTGGTGGAGATTTAAGCATGGATTACTTTGCTAACTCTGACTTAAGACTTTGGGCAAATGCTTCATGGTTAAGTCAAAACGAGTGGATTCCAGGAGAAGACAATGATGATGATTTACTTAATACATCATATCTAAATGCTCCTATGTGGAAATATAGAATGGGTGTTGATTATACTCCTCTAAGTGGTATTAACTTCTCAGTTTCATTCCAACATGATGATAAATTTAGATCAGTTCAAGGTTTTTGGAATGGTATGGTAGAAACTAAAAACTTAATTGATATGAGTATAGGGTACAGATTTAGTCCAGGTATGAGATTTGATGTATCTGCTACAAACCTTACGGATAATCCTTACAAGACATATCCTAATTTACCAACTATTAGAAGAAGAGTCTTAGGTAAACTAACTCTTAACTTCTAGTTAATCACAATTTTATCATAAAAAGAGCAACTTTGGTTGCTCTTTTTTTTTGCATAAACTTTTATGTAACTATATTTGAATCTCAGCAATTATAATGAAAAAAGTAGGTATTGACTCTCTCGCGTATTATGTTCCTTCTCTTTATGTAGATATTGAGGAATTAGCAACTGAGCGTGATATTTCATCTGAAAAATTAGTAAGAGGTTTAGGGTTAAAAAAAATGGCAACTCCTGATTATGATGAAGATTCTGCCTCAATTGCAGCAAATTCCCTGTTTCGTCTAATCAAAGAAAACAATATTGATCCAAGAGAAGTTGGTAGAGTATATCTAGGAACTGAAAGTGGTGTTGATTCTTCTAAACCTACATCATCATATGTTGTTGAGATTTTAGAAGAAGTATTTTCAGAACAGTATGGTGAACGATGTTTTAAGAATTGTGATATAGTTGATCTTACTTTTGCATGTGCAGGTGCGGTAGATGCACTTCAAAACTGCTGTGACTGGGTTAGAAATGGTGAAAAGAGAAAAGCAATTGTTATAGCTTCAGATATAGCAAAATATGAATTAAACTCCACGGGAGAGTATACCCAAGGAGCTGGATCTGTGTCTATGTTAATTTCTGAAAGCCCTTCAATTATTTCTTTCAATGGGTCATGGGGTGTTTCAACCAAAGGTATTGGCGACTTCTTTAAACCAAGAAGAATTTTTAAAAGATCTAATATTCTTATTGAGGCTGCAAAACTTCTAAATAAAGAAATTTCTTCAAATGAAGCTGAAACATTACTTGCAACTTCTGATTCTAAATTTTGGTCAGACTCAAATGAAATAGTTGAAGTTTACAAAGAAGAACCAATTTTTGAAGGTCAATTTTCCAATGAAAGCTACAAAGAAAGAGTCTATGAGGCTATTGAAAATTTCAATGAACAGAATCAAAGAAATATATTAACTGATTGGGAAAATATAATTTTTCATTTGCCATATGCATTTCATGGAAGAAGAATGATAATAAATAAATGGTTAGACTGGATGAGTGAAAATGATAAGATCGAAGAAATTTATTCAGAAATCGGAAAACCTGAGTCTAATCAAGACAAAGATTGGATAAAAAAAGTATCTAAATCTAGTCTATATAAAAATTTTGTAGAAAATAAGATAGCTCCCGGTGAGATGGCATCCTCAGAAATTGGTAACATGTATACTGCTTCTATATTTATGTCACTAATAAGCTCACTTGTTGATGCTGCCAATAATGACAAAAAATTTGAAGACAAAAAGATTGGATTCATAAGCTATGGAAGTGGATCCAAAGCAAAAATATTTGAAGGGACTGTTCAGAAAAATTGGATTAAAAAAATAAATACTATCAAGCTATTTGATGGTTTAAACAAAAGAAAAAAAATAAGTATCGATATCTACGAAAAACTTCATAACAGAAAGATAACATCTAACATAAACAATAATGACGGTGTTATAAAGCTTAATAAAATTTCTGATGGTGAGTTTACAGAAGGTCTCAGAAATTATCTTAAATATTAAACTGTAAATGAATATTTTAGTCTGTATAAGCAACGTCCCCGATACAACATCTAAAATCAATTTTGTAGAGAATGACTCAAAATTTGACTCAAATGGTGTTCAATATATTATAAATCCTAATGATGAGTTTGGTTTAACTAAGGCCGTTTGGATGAAAGAATCCAATGGGGCTAATGTTACGGTTCTTACAGTAGGAGACCTCTCAGCTGAAACTATTTTAAGAAAATGTTTAGCAATTGGAGCTGATAAGGCAATTAGAATAGACTGTGAGGCTAGTGATGCATACTCAGTGGCTAAGGAAATTGAAGCTCATTGTCAAACAACTATTTATGATCTAATAATCTGTGGGAGAGAATCAATTGATTATAATGGTGGTTTAGTCCCTGGACTTCTTGCTGGATTTTTAGATTATAATTTTGTCACAAATTGTGTAAGTCTTGAAATAAATAATTCAAAAGCAACCTGTGCAAGAGAAATTTCAGGTGGAACTGAGGTCAGTGAATGTGAAGTTCCATTAGTAATTGGATCTCAAAAAGGACTAGTTGAAGAAAGCGATCTAATTATTCCAAATATGAGGGGAATTATGATGGCAAGACAAAAGCCTCTTGAAGTTGTTGCGGCAAAAAATATTAATGCAAAAATTATAGATAAAAAGTTTCATAAGCCTGAAGCTAAAAGTGAGGTTAAGCTTGTTAAGCCTGATGAACTTGATAAACTTATAGATCTCCTAGAAAACGAAGCAAAAGTAATTTAATATGGCAGTACTTGTATATTTAGAATCCGAAGACAATAAATTTAAAAAGACAGCATATGAAGCACTTTCATATGGTAAAGCACTTGCAGATAAAATGAATGTTAAAGTATCTGGTGTAGTTTTTAATTGTAACGAAACAGATAGTTTAAAGAAATATGGTGCAGATAAAATAATAACAATAAACGATACTGATTTTGAAGAATTCTCTTCAAAGAAATATTCACATGCACTTTCACAGGTAATAAAATCTGAAAACTCTTCAGACGTGATTCTATCTTCATCTGCAAACTCAAAATTTATAGGAGCTCACCTCTCTGGTATTATGGATACTTCTTTTGTGTCTAATGTAATTGATCTTCCAGAAAGTATAAATCCATTTGTTGTTAAAAGAACATGTTTTACAAACAAAGCATTTTCTTCAACAGAAATGATTAGTGATCTTAGAATTATTGGAGTTTCCTCAAATTCTTTTGGATTGATTGAAAAAATGAATGATTCATCAGTAGAAACATTTAATGTAGAAAAGGTTGAGTCAAATCTAAGAATTTTAAAAATAGAAAAAGAAACAGGGAGTGTTACTATTGCTGATGCAGATATTGTAGTTTCTGCTGGAAGAGGTCTTAAGGGACCTGAAAACTGGGAAATGATTGAAACATTAGCTCATACTCTTGGTGCTGCAACGGCTTGCTCTAAACCTGTTTCCGATATGGGTTGGAGACCACATAGCGAACATGTAGGACAAACTGGTAAGCCAGTTTCTTCTAATCTTTATATTGCAATCGGCATATCCGGAGCAATTCAACATCTTGCTGGAATAAATTCCTCTAAAGTAAAAGTTGTAATAAACAATGATCCTGAAGCTCCTTTCTTTAAAGCAGCTGATTATGGTGTAGTTGGTGATGCCTTTGAGGTAGTTCCAGCATTAATTGAGAAACTTAAAGCAAGATAATAAGTATTTCTTATATAAATTATATACTCAACAGTATTTTCTTATACTAATAAATTTAAGAAGAGACTTTTAATAAAATTAACTTTAATATTTCAAGAATATATAAGTAATTACTATAGTAAACTGCTTTATGATTAGATATTCTAATACTCGGTATATAGGACCTCTAATTTCAACCTTTTGGAAAGATTAGCCTGACCTGGAGATGAACCAAATAGAGAAACAGGAAAGGGAAATGATAGTGAAGAACTAGGCAGGGAGACTTTTTTCATATTAGGAAGATAGCCATTCTTCAATGTAAATACATCATCAATATTAGACATGGTGGTTAAACCTAAATCAATGTTCAATGAATCATATCTAACAATATTAGATACGTGGTTTGTTATATTAAACTTATAGCTAGCAGGCCTATTATTTGAGTCATACTGAAGAAGACCTCCAAAACGGAACTTATTCGAATTGACAGCAGTTGGCGAAAAGTCTACTGAAAAATCTTTATTATAATCTTCGATTGGATCGCCATTATCGTAAGAATATATATATAGTCTTTCTGGTAAAACTTTGGAGCTTGAAGTACTAATGTTTTCATCTAAATGAAGAACAATGTTAGCTTCATTTATTAAAACATCTTTAGACATGAAAGATCTTAACTCATCTGATATAGAATTGTCATTAGAGAATAACTTTAATTTTGAAATGAATTTTGATCCATTTAGATATATTTTTTCAGAAGGAATATTTTCTGCAGAAGAATTGACTTCAGCTAATATTTGTTGATCATAGTTTTCGTGGTCATAGATGTTTATAGTAACTCCACCAAGAGGAATAATATTAGATGCCTTCTTTCTATCAATAGTGTCATCTGAAACATCATCAATAGTTCCATTGGAGTTGTAAGAGTTATAGTCGTACTCTAAAACAATTCTAGCGTTTAAAATGTCAAGCATCATATAAAGATCATCTGAAAAATTTTCAGCCCTAACAATAAGACCCTTAAAGAAATTATTGAAATTAGCCTGATTAACTAGCTTATCAGAGCCTTCTAAATTCATTACAGATCTTTGAAAAAACTGAATGTCAAGCGGGACTCTTATTCGAGGTGTTTCAAAATAATTTACTTGAGTTAATTCATCAGGGTCAGTAGTAGGGTCGTCAACAGTATACAATACAGGAATTTCTTCAAAATTTAAACTAATCCTATCATCGTGTAAGGTTTTGCCATAATAACCTTGTTCATAAAAATCATCATCAGAAAAATACTCTTTTGAAGACTCGAAGTTGTTTGCAGGATCGAGAGAACTTAAATAATAAGTTAATTCATAAACCTTTAAATCAAAATCTGCATTTCTGTTTCCAAAAACTGAATCTATTTCATAAACTTGTTGTTGAACATTATAAGACGAACTATCGGTATCACTTGGATCTAAAATACCGTCATTATCTGAATCACTACTTAGGGGATTTGTCCCAGCTTGGAACTCAATAATATCAGAAAGACCATCACCATCTGAATCACTTTCTATGTTCTGCGGATCAGAGTCATAAACATCTATCACACCATCACCATCTGAATCATTGGTGTTGTTGAAGAAAGGTAAGTCAAGATAAACTGCGGTCAGCTGCTCTTCTTCATTTATTGCTCTTATATCCGTTGCACTTCCTTCAATTTCCTGAATCTGATTATACTCTCCAAAAGTTTGAAGTGAGAAAACATCTAGCTGTGATATAAAACTTGAGTTTGTGTTCCCAAAAAAGTCATCAGTAAAAATGCCTAGGTGGACATTTGAAAGATTATTAGTCTGAACTTTTTCTAGGGATTCTTGATAAGAAAATATTGGAAATGTTTCAGATTTTAAATTCTGAAATTGTTGATCTAATAACTCAATACCTACTGTATAATAATCTTTGTTACAAGAGGTAAATAGAGTAAAAGAAAACATTATTAAAAGAATTCCTGAAAATCTCTTATTACGCATTAATCAATATTTTTTAATAAAAAATCCATTAACTTTTCATCGTCTGACGAATCTTTAAAATCAAGGACATCTTTAGAGTAATTTTTTATAGAGTCAGTTGTTGATTTATCAATATTTTCAGAAGACAGGATTACTGAATCCGAAAACTTTATCATTAAATCTGTTAGAGATTCAAAGTTTGGATCTGATATTGAATCAAGATCTCCTTCAACTCCGTCAAATTCAATTTTTTCTCCTAATTTTTTTGACAAACTTCCCTCAAATGATTTTCCATAAACAGAGGAAACAATCTTACTTTTATCAAATATAGGGTCATCCGAGTATAGCTTTTTTAAATAAAGTGGAAAAAGCGATGCAAACCAACCATGAAGTTGAATTATATCTGGCACCCAATTAAGCTTTTTTACAGTTTCTATAACTCCTTTAGTAAAAAAAATCATTCTTTCATCATTATCTTTTAAGAGCTTCTCTTCTTTATCAAAAAGCAAGTCTTTTCTTTTAAAATATTCTTCATTATCAATAAAATAAACCTGCATTCTTTCTTTAGGGATAGAGGCGACCTTTATTATTAAAGGTAAGTACAAGTCATTAATTATCATGTTCATTCCTGAGAGCCTAATAACTTCGTGTAACTGGTGTCTCCTTTCATTTATCATGCCATATTTAGGCATAAAGATTCTGGTCATACCTCCATTTTGATTAATTTTTTTTGAAACTGTAAATGAATTTACAGCCTTTTCAGTTTGAGGAAGATAAGGAACTACCTCGGAGGAGATAACTAATATTTTTTTGTCTTTCAATAATTTCAAAATCTAGATCTTGATTATGGTCTGGCAAAATTACGAAAATTATGAGTAAGAATATAAAAACATTATCTTTAAGATAATTTATTTCTCATAATTGAGAGCTTACTCTTCCCATAAAGAACTTTTAAAGTCTATAGAGCAAGGGCTGTGCGTTGGATTGGTTCCAACTATGGGCTCTCTTCATGAGGGGCACATGTCTCTTGTTGAAAAAGCTTGTAGTGAAAATGATAAAGTTATAGTTTCAATTTATGTCAATCCCACTCAATTTAATGATAAAGCGGATTTAAAAAAATACCCTAGAAATATAAATGAGGACTTAAAGAAGCTTGATAGATTCAAGAACATCATAGTCTATACGCCCAAAAATAATGATTTATACAAAAAAAATGAAAATTCAAAACAATATGATTTTGGAGATTTTACAAGTCTAATGGAAGGAAAACTTAGGCCTGGTCACTTTAACGGAGTCGCAACTATCATTGAGAAATTATTTAAAATTTTTACTCCAAATAATGCATATTTTGGAGAAAAAGATTTTCAACAACTCCTTTTAATAAAAACACTAACAGAGCAACTTGACATTAACACAAAAGTGGTTGGATGTAAAACTATTAGAGAGGCTGACGGTTTAGCTATGAGCTCAAGAAACAAACTTATGAGTAATAAAGAAAGGGAAGTTGCTAAGGAAATAATTAAACTTCTTTTAAGGGCTAAAGAAATGTATTCTGAGTTTGAGTTTCATCAAATAAGGAAAGTAATAGAGAATAGGTCCAAATCAATTAACAATTTTAAACTCGAGTATTTTGAAATAATGAATCTTGCAAAATTTTCAAATATTTCAAAAAAAAATCATGAAACAAGAGCTTTTATAGCATGTAAAATTGGAAAAATTAGACTGATAGATAATATAAAACTTTAAAATAGTTGAAAAAACAATTAAAAATATTAATCCCAATTGCATTAGGTCTCTTTTTCATATATCTAACCTTTCAGATTACATCAGAAGCAGAAAGAGCTTTAATATGGAGCTATATTAAATCAGCAAAAATAGAATATGTTTTGGCTGCAATGTGCTTGGGTGCATGTGCAGATATTATTCGCGGGCTAAGATGGCAATTTTTATCAAAAGCAATTGGTCATAAGTCTAACAGTATTATTAGTATTGCTAGTGTTTTCATGTGCTATACATCTAACATGGCCATTCCCAGATCAGGAGAGGTTATACGGGCAACCATATTAAGCGAGTATAACAAAATACCTATTAGCAAAACTCTTGGCACAATAGCTGCAGAAAGGGTTGTGGATGTGTCTATTTCTATTTTAATTCTTGTATTTGTCTGGTTACTTCAATACAACATCTTATTAGAATCTTTTTTCGCAGATGATTTTCTATACTCTGTGAATAATAATTCCGTGGCTATTGTTTCCTTATTTATTTTTATAGCAATAGTATTGGTAATTATTATCTCCCAAATTGAAAAAATTAAAATTTTTTTTAAAGGTATTCTTGAGGGATTCCTATCTCTAACCAAGCTCAAAAAAAAACTATTTCCTTTTATACTGTTTTCATCTTTAATATGGACTTGCTATATTTTAGCTTTCTTTGTTATTAAGTTCTCAGTTTCTGAACTAAGCATTATTAATAATAGCTTAGTTTTTCCAACATTTGTTGTTGGTGTTTTTAGTATTTCATTATCTAATCATGGGCTTGGAGTTTATCCACTAGCTATTTCTTTATTTTTGGTAAATTTTGGAATAAACACTGAGATTGGGTTAACATATGGGTGGTTGGCTTGGTCTTGTCAAGCGATTATAACTCTAATTTTTGGAGGGCTTTCTTTTTTTGTACTACCTTTGTTAAACACAAGTGATTGAAATGGAAAAAATCATAAAACAATTTTTATCAGAAGTAAATCAAAAAAACCAAAATGAGCCTGAATTCATGCAGGCAGTCACTGAGGTTGCAGAAACTGTTATTCCTTATATTGTTTCTCAAGATATATACTTCGGACAAAACATTTTACTAAGAATGGTAGAACCTGAGAGGGTTGTTTCTTTTAGAGTTGCTTGGATTGATGACAATGAGGAAATTCAAGTTAACAGAGGGTACAGAATCGAGATGAATTCAGCGATAGGACCCTACAAGGGAGGCTTACGCTTTCACCCATCTGTAAATTTGAGTATATTAAAATTTCTTGCATTTGAACAGGTTTTTAAAAATGCATTGACAACTCTGCCTATGGGTGGAGGAAAAGGAGGTTCAGATTTTGATCCAAAAGGCAAATCTGATACTGAGGTTATGCGATTCTGTCAAAGTTTTATGACTGAACTGTTCAGACATATTGGACCAAACAAAGATATTCCTGCGGGAGATATTGGTGTGGGTGGAAGAGAGATTGGTTATTTATTTGGTCAGTATAAAAGATTAAAAAATGAGTTTTCAGGAGTTCTAACTGGAAAGGGTGTTTCATGGGGTGGTTCATTAATTAGACCTGAAGCAACTGGATATGGGGTGGTATATTTTATTGATGAAATGTTAAAAGCTTCAAATCAAGATCTGAAAGGAAAGTCTGTTGTTATATCTGGATCTGGTAATGTTGCTCAATATGCAACTGAAAAATGTATTGACTTGGGGGCAAAAGTATTAACCCTTTCAGACTCATCGGGTTATATTTATGATAAAGACGGAATTAATAAAGAAAAATTAAAGCATATAATGGAGCTCAAAAATGTTAAAAGAGATAGAATTTCTGCTTTTGTAAAGAAGTATCCTAAAGCTGAATTCCATGCAAATAAAAATCCATGGTCTGTAGGATGTGATATTGCTATTCCATGTGCAACTCAAAATGAATTAAAAATTAATGATGCCAAGATGCTTATAAAGAATGGATGTAAAACTGTTGGTGAGGGAGCTAATATGCCCTGTACTGCTGATGCGGTTAATCTCTTTATAGAAAATAAAGTTTTATATGCACCTGGTAAAGCCTCTAATGCTGGAGGGGTTGCTGTCTCTGGACTGGAAATGGCTCAAAATTCATTAAAATATACCTGGAGCAGAGAAGTTGTTGACGGAAAGTTAAAAGAGATAATGTCAGACATACACTCATCATGTCTAAAATATGGGTCTTCTAAAGGAGAGGTTAACTATGTTAAAGGTGCGAACATTGCAGGCTTTGTTAAAGTTGCTGATGCAATGTTAGCTCAGGGTGTTGTATAAATCTAATGCCTAATTCAAGAGCTTTTGTAATAAAATCCTTAAAAAACGGGGAGACTAGCCTTATAGTATCCTGTTATTTAGAGGATATTGGATTTAAAACATTTATTGTTAAAGGTGTCTACGGATCAAAAAAATCTAAATTTAGTAAGGCCCATTTTTTTCCTCTAAATATTATAAATCTTAACTATTCATATACTGAAGGAAGAAACCTTGGATTCATTAAGGAGGTTAAAACGGAGAAGCTTTATAACACCTTGCATAGTGATGTTCAAAAAAGCTCAATTATCATTTTCTTATCTGAAATTTTAAATAGCATTTTTAGAGAGGAAACTGATGTAAATAATGATTTATTTGAATTTTTATTTAATTCTCTATCCTGGTATGATCAAGTAGGTAACTGCAATAATTTTCATATTAAATTTTTACTAGAACTTTCAAAATTTATAGGATTTTATCCCAATATAAATAATGAAAATGATTCATTTTTTGATTTACAGTTGGGCTCTACAGTTTCAACCAGACCTATTGATGTTAACATAAGTGGAGATGACTTTAGCATTTTTAAAAAGTTTTTAGGCATGAAATTTGAGGATTTAAATTTAATGAGCTTAAAAAATAACTCTAGAGTCCGAATTCTTAATTATATAATTGACTATTATTCTCTACATTTACAAATGTTCAAAACACCTAAATCGATCAATGTTTTCAATGAAATATTTAAATAAATTATTGGTAAGAAACAGGCTGATTATTTTATTATTTTTTGTCTCTAGTGTTTCGTTTAGTCAACAGGTTTCAGTTAAAGACGAAACTACTAATGAAGACCTCTCTGATGTTGTAATATTTAATGAAGATAAATCAGAGTCAATAATTACTGACTTAAATGGTCTTGTTGACTTAAGTATATTTTCAGAAAATGAAAAGATTTATTTTCAATTGCTAGGTTATTCAGTCTTAGAGTTATTTAAGGGTGATATTTTAAATGGATCTTCAATTTATCTTCAATCTGAAAGTCAAAATCTTGAAGAAGTGATTTTATCTGTTGCTAGATCTGAATCTAATGTAAATCAAATTGCCGAAAAAGTATCAGTAATTAAATCTGAAGACTTATTCTTATCTTCTCCAGCATCAGGCGCAGAATTGCTTGAGCTAAGTCCAGGCGTAAGAGTTCAAAAAAGTCAAGGTGGTGGTGGAAGTCCAATCATAAGAGGGTTTGAAGCTAACAGGGTTTTAATTGTCGTCGATGGAGTGAGAATGAATAATGCTATATACCGCTCTGGCCACCTACAAAATTCTATTACTATTGATCCGAGTAATATAGAAAGAGCTGAGGTTATTTTTGGATCTTCTTCTGTAGGATATGGGTCTGATGCATTGGGGGGTGTTATACATTATTATACTAAAAGCCCAATTCTTAAAGGATCTGAAAAAATTAAATCTAGCTTTACTACTAACTATAATTCCGCAAATCAAGGAGTTTCAAATAATTTTGTAACTAATTATAGCAAGGAAAACTGGGGGAGCATTACATCTTTATCTATTTCTAAATTTGGAGATATAAAAATGGGTAAAAAAAGAGATCATGGTTATAATAGCTGGGGTGTAACACCTTTATATTCTGAAAATTCTAGATACTCATATTACCCTCAACCATCAACTAATTCAGATGAAAATATTCAAAAAAATACAGGTTACAGTCAAGTAGATCTCTTTCAAAAATTTTTAGTAAAACTCGGAGATACAAACCTTCTAAATATAAACATTCAATTTTCTGAGTCAAGTGATATCGATAGGTTTGATCAATTAAGTATTTTAAAAGGGGAGTCTCTAAAATTTAGTGAGTGGTATTATGGGCCACAAAAAAGATTTTTAATTTCACCTAGTTTGAAAATATTTCCTAACAGAAAGTTTATGAAAAAAGGTGCGATCACTTTTGGGTTTCAAAAAATAAATGAGAGTAGAATTAAAAGAAAATTTAACACCCTTAACAGGTCACATCAGATTGAAGATCTTAAAGTGTTTAGTCTAAATGGTGATTTTGATACCTCTTTTAATAACGGACACTCTGTCTCTTATGGTGTTGAATCTACCTATAATTATAACTATTCAAAAGCATATGATCAAATCCTTGAAACAGAGGGGAATCAAATAATTGGTCTTAGTAAAAAGTTTGCAATTCCTACAAGATATCCTAGCAATGGTAGTTCTTATACAAGTTTTGCTTCCTATGTAAATTGGTCTTGGAATATGAGTGAATTTTTTACTTTTAACGTTGGTACTAGACTTACTTTTACTGGACTAAAAGCAAGCTGGAATGATATTATCTCAGTAAACCCACAGTTATCTGAAGTAAACCTTAACTCTAAAGCATTAACCACTACTGTCTCTATAAAATTAAGACCTAGTAAAAGAGTTCAAATAAATACAGTTTTATCTAGCGGGTTTAGAAACCCTAATATTGATGATATTGGAAAAATAAGAGAGAATAATGGTTTATTAGTTGTTCCAAATACATTTTTAAAACCAGAGTATGCATATAATTTAGACTTAGGTGTTGACTTTAGATCACTTAATAATGCAAACTATATTTCACTTAGAGGTTTTAGTACAATTATTTCAAGACATATCGGAAGAGATGAATACATTGTTTTTTCAGATATAACCACCCCTGACCTTTCAACAATAATATATAACGGAGAGGAAGTTATCACCATTTCAAATAAAAATCTTGGAAACAGATTCATACATGGTTTCTCAATTGATGGTTTCTCAAAAATCATGAGCAATTTAAAGTTGAATTATGGGCTTACTTATACTAAAGGCGACAATAATGAGACATACGGACCTCTTCCTTCTATTTCTCCTTTATTTGGATCAATAGCAATTTCCTATTCTAAAAGGGGGCTTAACCTTAGAGCGGTCTATAAATTTAGTGATGCTAAAAATCCTAGTGAATACAGCTTTGGCGGAGAAGATGGTTTAGATGAAACTCCTTTCCTAATTAATAGCGAAGGATTGTTGAGCTATCTTGGAACTCCAAAATGGTCTGATCTTTCAATCTATGGAAGTAAGAATATTTCATCTAATATCACTTTGAGATTAGGTTTAACAAATGTTTTTGACTCTCATTATAGAACTTTTGCTTCTGGAATTTCTGCCCCAGGAAGATCCTTTCAGTTAGGTCTAAATCTTAAATTATAACTAATTATATTAACTTTTATTTGATCTAAAATCATTAATTTCGCCTTTAACTAAAGCATAATGAAATTTAGAGAATCTAAAAACTTTTCACTTACTTCAATTTCATCAGAGATTCAAGATTTTTGGTCTAAAAATGATGTTTTTTCTAAATCATTTAATAAGAAAGATAGTTCAAGTTTTGTCTTCTATGAAGGTCCTCCATCAGCCAATGGAAAACCTGGAATACATCACGTGATGGCGAGAACTATTAAAGATGCTTTTTGTAGATATAAAACATTGAAGGGTTATAATGTCGAAAGAAAAGCTGGATGGGATACTCATGGCCTTCCAGTTGAATTAGGCGTAGAGAAAGAATTAGGCATATCTAAAGATGATATTGGAAGTAAAATTAGTGTCTCCGAATATAACGCTGCTTGTAAAAAAGCTGTAATGAAATATACAGCTGAATGGGAATCCCTCACAAGGCAAATGGGATATTGGATTGACCTTTCTGACCCATATGTTACGTATACGCCTAAGTACATGGAGACAGTTTGGTGGCTTATTAAAAATATATCTGAAAAAAAACTGCTTTACAAAGGGTATACAGTCCAACCATATTCTCCTGCTGCAGGAACTGGGCTTAGCTCGCATGAGTTAAATCAACCGGGGGCTTACAGAGACATAAGTGATACCTCTGTAATAGCTCAATTTAAATGTTTGGATGGCGAAATGCCAGTCAAAGTAAAAAACTTCTATCCATTTTATTTTTTAGCATGGACTACTACACCTTGGACCTTACCCTCAAACACAGCTTTAACTGTTGGGGCTAAAATTGAATATTCTTTTGTTAAAACATTTAATCAGTATACAAAAGAAAAAATAACTGTTTTGTTGGCCAAGGCTTTAATTGAAAAAGTTTTTTCTAAAAACTTTTATAAAATTGATAATGAAAATGAACTTGATTTATTTAATCAAAGTGATGCTAAAATCCCATACTTTATTTTGGAATCCTGTAAAGGGATGGATATTGAAAACCTTAAATATGAAAGAATTTGGGAAGAAGCCCCTCTTCCAGTTGATAATCCTGAAAATGCTTTTAGAGTAATTCTTGGTGATTTTGTAACAACTGAAGACGGAACAGGGATAGTCCATACAGCTCCAACTTTTGGCGCGGATGATTATAAGGCTGCAAAGTCTGCTGTGCCTGAAGTCCCGCCTCTTCAAGTACTTGATAAAAAAGGCAACAAGGTTCCTTTGGTTGACTTGAAAGGGAAGTTCATTGATAATATCGGTTTAATTAGTGGGAAATATGTTAAAAACGAATACTATGAATCTAATTCAATCCCTGATAAATCTGTTGATGTTGAAATTGCTATTAAGCTTAAAGAGCAAAATCTAGCATTTAAGGTTGAAAAATATTCACATTCATATCCTCACTGCTGGAGAACAGATAAACCAGTTCTTTATTATCCAATGGAATCTTGGTTTATCAAAATTAGTAACCTTTCTGAAAGAATGTTTACTCTTAATAAAGATATAAATTGGAAACCAAAGTCAACAGGAGAAGGTAGGTTTGGAAATTGGCTAAAATCTGCTAATGATTGGAATCTTTCAAGATCCAGGTTTTGGGGCGTTCCATTACCAATATGGTCAAACGAAGAGGGAACTGAATATAAGGTGATTGGCTCTGTGGAAGAACTAATTAATGAAATTAATGTTTCAATAAAAAAGGGGTTTATGAAATCCAACCCTTATTCTAAATTTACGATTGGTGATGTGTCTGATGATAATTATGATAACGTTGACCTACACAAAGATTTTGTTGATGAAATCATTTTATGTTCAGAAAAAGGTCTCCCTATGCAGCGAGAAAAAGACATAATTGATGTTTGGTTTGAATCTGGATCTATGCCCTATGCGCAAATTCATTATCCTTTTGAAAATAAAGGGTTAATTGATAATAAGTCAAATTTTCCGGCAGATTTTATTGCAGAAGGTGTAGATCAAACTAGAGGTTGGTTTTATACCCTTCACGCAATATCTACTATTGTGTTTGATTCAATTTCATATAAAAATGTTGTTTCTAATGGCCTTGTTTTAGATAAAAGTGGGCAGAAAATGTCTAAAAGACTGGGTAACGCTATAGACCCATTTGAAATGATAAATAGTTTTGGTGTTGACGCTGTTAGATGGTATATGATTTCAAACTCAAATCCATGGGATAATTTAAAATTTGATCAAGAAGGAGTTGCCGAGGTCAAAAGAAAATTTTTTGGAACCCTCCAGAATATTTATAGTTTTTTTAGTTTGTATGCTAATATAGATGGTTTTGAATATACCGAAACCAAAATAGAGATAAATAAAAGACCTGAAATTGATAGATGGATTCTGTCTGAACTTAATTCCTTAATCCAGAAAGTTGATAAAGATTTTGATAATTATGATCTAACACCAGCGGCAAGAGACATCAATGATTTTGTTCAGGAAAAATTGAGTAATTGGTATGTCAGGCTTTGTAGAAGAAGGTTCTGGAAAGGAGAATATAATGCTGATAAAATTTCTGCCTATCAAACCCTTTTTGAGTGTCTTTTGACCATCAGTAAACTTATTTCTCCTATTGCACCTTTTTACTCTGAGTATGTTTTTCAATCTTTAAACACTGTAGCAAAAAAAGATAATTTTGAGTCTGTTCATTTGTCTCGTTTTCCTGATTATTCATCCGATATAATTGATAACAATCTAGAAAACAAAATTAATCAGGTAAGAAATATTTGCTCACTTGCTCTTTCAATAAGAAAAAAAGAAAAAATAAAAGTAAGACAGCCTTTAAACAAAATTATTATTCCTGTAAAAAATGAAATTGAAAAAAATAAAATTGAAGATGCAAAATCACAAATTTTATCTGAAATCAATGTAAAGTCAATTGAGTTTCTAGATAATAAAAATTCATTACTAATTAAAGAACTTAAACCTAATTTCAAACTACTGGGCCCAAAATATGGAAGAATTATTAATGATCTTGCAAAAACAATCAAATCACTCTCAAATATTGAAATTGAAAAGCTAGAAACTACTAGTTCGCTTAATTTTAAAGTAAATGAAACTGAAGTGTCAATTTCACTTGAAGATGTTGAAATTAATTATAAAGATATAGAAGGATTATCTGTAGCTAGCGGCAATGGTCAAACAATTGCACTTGATCTAAGTCTTAATAAACAATTAATAAATGAGGGAATTGCAAGAGAGATAGTTAATAGAATTCAAAACATTAGAAAGAGTGAAGGGCTTGAAGTAACTGATAAAATTGAAATAAATATTAAAAACTGTGATAATCTTGAGAAAGCAATAAATGATAATTTAGATTATGTTATAGGCGAAACTCTAGCAATAAAATTATATTTTAGCGAAAATCTAGATGAAGGAGAAATAATTGAGTTTGATAATATTAAAACTAGGATAACCATAAAAAAAGTTTAAAATGAGCAAGAATTCAAAAAACAAATACACTGATAAAGAATTAGTGAGCTTCAAAAAAATAATCAACGAAAAGATTGAAAAAGCACAAAATGATCTTGATCTTATAAAAAGTGCCTACATGAATGATAGCACTAATGGGACGGAAGATACTTCTCCCACTTTTAAATCAGTTGAAGAAGGGTCTGAAACTATGTCAAAGGAAGCAAACACTCAGCTAGCATTAAGACAAGAAAAATTTATAAGAGATTTAAAAAACGCCCTTGTTAGGATTGAAAATAAAACTTACGGAGTTTGTAGAGTAACTGGAAAGCTAATTGATAAAAAAAGACTCAATATAGTTCCTCATGCAACTCTTAGTATTGAAGCTAAAAACATTCAAAACTAAATACTTCTGATTTGAACTCTTTGCTAAAAAATATTGACACTAAAAAGTCAGTAATATTTATCTTATTACTAATTTTTTTAGATCAGTTTGTAAAGATCTACATTAAGCTAAATTATTCTATTACATCATATGGTCAGCCTCCTATAATTGATCTTGGTTTTTTCAAATTACTTTTTATTGAAAATAAAGGTATGGCTATGGGCGCTAGACTAAATAATTTAATTCCCTTTTTAGACGATGATACAGCTAAATTAATTTTAACTATTTTTAGAATTTTTGCATGCATTGGTATTGGCTTTTGGTTAAAAAGTATTATAAAAAACAAGGGCTCTCAACTATTAATATTTTGTGTTTGTCTAATCTTTGCAGGCGCTGTTGGTAATCTAATTGACTCTGTTTTTTATGGAATGATTTTTTCGTCGAGCTATGGTCAAGTTGCTACACTGTTCCCTGATACTGGTTATGCACCATTATTTTATGGAAGTGTTGTAGATATGATACAATTTCCTTTAGCGACATGGATTTGGCCAGACTGGATACCCTTTATTGGTGGTGAAGAATATACTTTTTTTGAATATGTTTTTAATTTAGCAGACTCCTATATAAGCACAGGAGTAATTTTTCTTCTAGTGTTTAGTAAAAAAGTGTCCATTTAATTTAACCAAAATTGTATACTTTATTAGGTGTTATAACATGATCTAATCTTCTATCATGCTCTTCAATATTTAAGATTTTATCTATTGGTTCAAAAAATGACAGCCCTACTTTAAGAACATTCTTTTGAGTATTCGCTAAAAATCTGTCATAGTAACCACCCCCATATCCTACTCTTTCTCCATATTTGTCAAAGGCTAAAAGAGGAATAAACACAACATCGAAAATCTTTGGATCAGATTTGTTTGTACTTGCTGGTTCTCTAATACTAAATTGGTTTTCAGAATATTTTGTGTCCTTATTTATTTCAATATGAATCAAGTTTTTACCCATAATCTTAGGCACATATACTCTTTTATTTTTTTGGAATAACAGTTTTATAAGCTCCTCTGTTTCAACCTCTTTATTTAAAGAGTTTGACAAGTATATATGATAATGGGTTTTTTTCAATAAGTCCATTTTAATAAAGTTTTTAAAAACTGACCTATTTAAATCTTTTACCTCATTATCAGTAAGTTCAGACCTATATTTTTTAAATAATTGTCTTAAAAAAAGCTTGTTGTTCTTCATTTACATTAATATAAAAAAAAAATAGGCTTAATTTTGTTTTAGTGAAACATTCTGAACTTCATCTTCAAGCTAAATCTCTTCCTGAACTTCCGGGTGTTTATCAATTTTATGATGATGATAAAATTATTTATATAGGTAAGGCAAAAAATTTAAAAAAAAGAGTTTCATCTTATTTCACAAAGAATCATGAAAGCAAAAAGACTAAACTACTTGTAAAAAGTATCAGAAAAATCGAAAAAATTATAGTTGATACTGAAATGGATGCTCTTCTTTTGGAAAATAATCTAATAAAAAAATATCAACCTAAATATAATATTCTGCTAAAAGATGACAAATCATACCCGTGGATTTGCATAGTCAAAGAGCCTATACCCGATATTTTCTATACAAGAAAAGTTGAAAAAAGAAGGGGTGAATATTATGGGCCTTTTACTAATGTTTACAGTGCAAGATTTCTAATTAAACTGATTAAAGATATTTATCCTTTTTTGAATCATGAATTAAACCACCTAATAAAAAAAGAGACAGAAGAAAGTATTAAAATTAAATTTTCAGAAAACATAAAGTCAATTCGTAATTTGATTAAAGGACATTTTAGAAAATCGATTGATGAGCTAAAAGATAAAATGAAATTGTTTTCAAAAAATCTCAAATATGAAAAAGCTCAGGAAATAAAAGAAAAGCTAGAAATTTTATATAATTATCAAGCTAAATCAACTATAGTAAATTCTAAGATAAGTGATATAGATGTTTTTGCATTAATTTCTGATGAATCTTATGCATATATAAATTATCTGCAAATCTCATATGGAGCAGTAATTCGATCATTTACATTAGAAGTTAAAAAGAAGCTTGAAGAATCAGATAAGGAAATTTTGAGTCTAGCTGTAATAGAACTTAAACAAAGGTTTCAGTCACAAAGTAAAGAAGTCGTTTTGCCCTTTAAGTTGAATCTTCCTCAGCCAATTAAAGTCACTGTTCCTAAAACAGGTGATAAGAAAAAATTAATTGAATTATCTGAAAGAAATGCAAAGTTTTATAGAATTGATAAACTAAAACAAATAAAAATTGTTGATCCAGAAGCTCATGGTAATAGAATTATGGAGCAGGCAAAAAAAGATCTCCAATTAAAAGAAAAACCTGTTCAGATAGAATGTTTTGATAATTCGAATTTGATGGGTACTAATCCCGTAGCATCTTGTGTTGTTTTTAAAAATGGTAAACCTTCAAAAAAAGATTACAGACATTTTAAAATACAGAATATAGATGGCCCTGATGATTTTGCCTCAATGGAACAGGTTGTTTACAGAAGATTAAAAAGACTTTTAGACGAAAATGAAACTTTACCAAATCTAATTATAGTAGATGGTGGAAAAGGTCAATTGAGCTCTGGAGTGAAAAGCTTAAAAAAACTAAATTTAGAAAATAAGGTTGCTATAATTGGTATAGCAAAAAAACTTGAGGAAATTTTTAAGCCTGATGATAAATTACCTTTATACATAGATAAGAAGTCTGAAACTTTAAAATTAATTCAGCAATTAAGAAACGAGTCTCATAGATTTGCTATTAATTTTCATAGGGATCTTAGAAGTAAAGATGCTCTTAAATCAGGTATGGATAGACTAAAAGGAGTGGGCCCGGTTCTAAAAGACAAACTTTTAAGCAAGTATAAATCATTTAAAAGATTAAAAGATGCTGATGAAAAAGATTTGATAATGTTTCTAGGCAAGAGTAGAGGTAGATCTGTTTTTAATCAATTAAGAAATTAATTTTAAGTAATTTTGCTCTTGTAAATGATGAAAGTTAAATTTCTATATCTCAAAATTCTTCTATTTAGTGTCAACCTAGTTTTTAGCCAATCTCCTCTAAAAAACATAGAACCTTTTAAAGCTGGAGAAGCACTAGAGTACAGAGTTCACTATGGAATTTTCAATGCTAGTTATGCATCACTAAAGCTTTCAAGTGAAGAGCTCAAAGGAGAAAAACTTTTATTAGCGTCTGGGTATGGAAAAACAATTGGGTTAGCAAGGCTATTTTACAAAGTAGAGGATTATTATAGTAGTTATTTTAATGCAAACAAAGTAGAGCCAATTATTTTTAAACGTAATATTTATGAAGGAGGTTACACTAAAAATCTAGAAATATCTTTTGATTCACAAGGAAAAAAGGCTAGTGTAAATAATATAAAAAAGGGCACACTAGAAGTTATTCCAACAGAAGAAAACGTTCAAGATCTTATATCCTCTTTATATTACCTTAGAAAAAATTTTTCTGAGGAGAATATAAAGATTGGAGATTTCTTTAAAATTAATATGTTTTATGATTCAAAAAACACAGAACTAGCCCTTAAGTATCTAGGAAAAGAAGTTATAAATACTAAATTTGGAAAAGTTGAGTCTTTAAAGCTAATGCCAGCTACAAATAGAAGTAGAATATTTAAAGGTGAGGGTAGCATTACAATCTGGTTAACAAATGATAAAAATAAAATTCCAATAAGAATTCAAGCTGATTTGTTAGTTGGATCTATTAAAGCTGATCTAGAAAAATTTTCTGGAATTGCCAACCCACTAGAAATTATAATCAAATAATGATAAAAAAGAGTCCAATCTTAGTTTGCATTCT
>JAQXBP010000050.1:0-6403 GCA_029252345.1 Flavobacteriaceae bacterium
CCTCATTACTATAAAAAGCAATAGATCTGTATTGAGTTCCATAATCAGGACCTTGTCTATTAGGAGTAGTAGGATTGTGAGAGTCAAAAAATACTTTCAAGAGTGTATCAAATGAGACAACATTTTCATCATATATAATTTCAATAGCTTCTGCGTGTCCTGTTTTACCAGACATAACCTGATAATAGTTAGGATTTATAGTTGAACCACCTGCATAACCCGAATAAACTTCTTTTACACCATCTAAACTTTCATATATAGTTTCAACACACCAAAAGCAGCCAGATGCAAAATATGCCCTACTCATGTTCTTATAATCTTGATTATCTATTGAAAGTACTGGATCTGGATTATTTATTGGTTTAGATGAAGAAATATCACAGGATAAAGAAAAGACTAAAAATGATAAAAAATATTTTTTCATAATCATAATATTTACAGTACAAATATAAGACTAAGAGAATTTTAGGGATAATTTTGAAAGTTAATTTTAATTTAAAAATTTATTAATTTTCTCTAAATCATCCTTATATGTCAAGTCAGGCACATGCTCGCATAATGGGAAAGCAATTACTGATTTTTTATTTTCTAATATCATATTTTGAAGAGCAGTCGCAATTTCTTTCTCTCCTCTTTTAATATTTATTGGACAGTCTCGTAGGTGCTTATATATCTCACTTCCTTTAAAAGAAAAAATATTCATACTTACATATTTTTTTCTAGAATGTTTTCTAATTAATTCTAAATCAGGTTTTTCAATGATTTTAGAAAGAAAATTATTTTCAATATTTAATAATGAAAAAGAAGATAATCTATCATTTGAAAATTTCAAATATTCAAAATCATATGCTATCATTGAATTATAATTAGATTCACCTAATAGAGTTTTGATTGCTTTTACTGAATATAAATTATCACAATTACAAACTAAAAATCTAGTTTTAATTAACTCCTCATACTGATTCATAGTCTGGAAAATTGCATCTGAGGTACCTAATGGTTTTGGATTCCCATAAAAATCTTGAATTGCAAAATTTATAGATATCTCTAATCTGTTTTCTATAGATTTGAGATATACTTGAAATTCTTGAGAATTTTTAGACACAATGACATAAAACTCTTTAACACCAGCATTTATAGCGTTTTTTATAAGATAAAATATAAGAGGCTCCTTTCCCTCAGCTACCTGAATATATCCTTTTACTCTTGAATTGGACTGATTGATCTGTTTCTTGGTCATATTCTTTGTAACTGAAGATTTTTTCATTCTTGATGAAACTCCTGCAGCCATTATTATCATCGGAATACTATTCATTTATTATGATTTTAGGACCAGATCCTCTTTTTGCAATAAAAGCTTCCTTAACTCCAATTTCATTAAACTTATTTAATATTTTAGTTGAAGTTTCTTTATTATTAGATAAACATACTATTGATCCACCACCTCCAGAACCAACAATTTTAGAAGCTAATGATCCATTTTTATCAGCAATATCAATCATAAGATCAATTTCAGGTGTAGTAATTTTTAAATCATTTTTTAAAAAACTATGATGGTCACTCATTAATTTCGAGATTTTTTCAATGTTTAAAAATGACTTATTAAATTCATTTTGAGCATTTAATGTTATTTTGTAATTACCAAGAGCAGCTCTAAAATAAGGTCTAAGTTCTTCATCCAACTCTATTAAAAATTTTTCTAAATCATAACTTAAAGGGTTATATATATCAAATTTTGGAAATTTTTTCTTCACTAAATCAATTGAAATTAAAGCATTAGTTTTTAATTTTTTTAATAGTCCTTCAGTGTCTTTTTGTTGATTTGAAACTCCAATTATCATATCACAAAGATCATGATCATATGGAGTGACTTTATCATTTAATGTGTCTAAAAAAATAGTTTTTCCAAATGATATTGTGTATTGATCCATCTTTCCACCTGAATTACCTATCTCAATAACTTCTATTCGATAAGAAATCTCTGCAAGTAGTTCTGCACTTACTTTATGAGTTGAAAAAGTATTCAAAAGAAAATTTATCCAAGCTATTATAAGAGCTGAAGAACTTGAAAGACCTGAATTAATTGGAATATTACTAGATATTATAATGTCGTAACCTTTATCTGGAATACAATTGTAATCTCTAAGAACTCGAATTGCAATTTTTAAGAAATCTGTTTCATTTTGATTTATTTCATTGTCTATATTTATATTATCCTGCTCCCCCAGATCCTTTTTAAATATTTTAAAATATCTAGAGTTATTTCTTATTGCACTGACTTCAATTGTTCTATCTATAGTTGTTGCTATTATTGGTAGACTAAGGTAGTCTTGATGATCACCAAATAAACAGACTCTAGCAGGAGCTCGTGAAACAATTTTATCTATCATTAAGAAATAATATCAAAAGGTTTAGTGTTAACCCAGTTTCCTCTAGTAAAATCAGGAAATTCTTGTGGTTCACCATTATTATTAACAGAATTTGAGGTAAGTTCTACTAATGCACTCCAAGCACATCCCTCATATAAATTTTGGTCTAACGGAGTTCCGTTTTGAAGACATTCAACTATTCTATACATCATAATTCCATCCATACCACCATGTCCTGAATCTTTAGTTTTAATATTTAGTCTTTTATAAAGGGGGTGATCATATTTTTCATATAACCTCTTAATTCCATCATCTTTTATCCATTGATGAGCATCTTTTGTAAAATTCTCAAATCCATTATCAAAAGCTGCTCTTGTTGGCCCACCTGCAAGTATACCTTTAGTTCCTTGAATTAGATTTAGTCTTGTATAAGGTCTTGGACTGGTTTCATCCCATTGTACCATAATAGTTCTTCCAAGGTGTGTTTTAATAATAGATGTGTTTAGGTCTCCATTTTGATAATTTAATTCGTTCCATTTATGATTATCTGAGAAGTTTTCATTTGCAAATTTTTTCCGACCCATAGCTGGAGTTGAAAAAGAAACAATAGTTTTAAAATTATCTTCAGATCTCATTAGGTTCATATACTGTGAAACTGGACCTAATCCATGTGTGGGATAAAGATTACCTTTTTTCTTTTCATATTGTAATGTTCGCCAAGAACCTGTTCCTCTTTCTTCTTCAAACATTTGAAATCTAAGATCATGTATATATGCCGCTTCTGCATGAAGAAGATCACCTAAATGTCCATTTCTTATTATGTTTAAGAACATGAGTTCCTCCCTACCATAATTAACATTCTCCATCATCATACAATGTTTATTATATTTTTCTGATGTATTTACTATCTCCCATAATTCATTAACAGAAAGTGCAAGTGGAACTTCTACAAAAGCATGAGCATTATTTTTCATAGTCTCAACAGCCATTACTCCGTGATTCTTCCAATTGGTTGAAATAAAAACTATATCAGGCCTAACTTCTTTTAGCATAGTTTTCCACTTATTTTCCCCACCCCAATAAGTATTTATTTTATCTACTGGTTTTTTAATTTTTTTAATAATTTCAAGAGAGGCAGTTATATTATCTTCATATAAATCTGAAATTGCAACAACTTCAGTTCCTGGAAGTGAAGAAAACAACTTAAGATGCCCTTTACCCCTATAACCAACCCCAATAAATGCTGCTTTAATATTTTTTAATTTAGGTGATGCAAAATCACCCATATACTTTTGATTTGAACTTCTTGATTTAAATGAATATAAACTAGAAGTTGAAGCGAAAGCAGCTGAAAGTGAAGTTGTTTTAATAAAATTTCTTCGATTAAACTTTGACATAAAATATATTTAGACTATTAATTTACATGATTTTTTTATCTTTAAAATAAGATAAAGACTTATTATATTAGTATGATACCTGACAACCAACATAAAGAGATTCCAGGAAATCCATCAACAGCAAAAAGTAGTGAGCAGAAACTTAGAACTCATGCATCGGCTGATTCTCTTAGAGTTTTATCTATGGATCAATGGAACTTTTGGATTGAAAATGGTTATGTAGTTATTAAAAATGCTATATCTAAAGAACAGGCAATTAAAACTGCTAAATTTATTTGGGAATTTGATGATAAGATACCGAATGATCCATCTACTTGGTATAAGAAGGCAAGAGCTGAAATGCAAATGAAAGAGCTGGCAGGGACAGGGATGGTTGAAGTATATAATAATCAGTTTTTATGGGATAATCGTCAATCACAAAAAATTTATGATTCATTTGTTGACATATGGGGTACGGAGAGCTTGTGGACTACAATAGATAGGGCCAATTTAAATTTTCCTATTAGACCTGGTTATGAGTATAAAGGCTTTATACATTGGGATTATGATCCTGAAACAAAACCTCAAAACGTTCAAGGAGTTCTTGCATTATCTGATCAAACAGATGAAAATATGGGTGGTTTTCAATGTATTCCTTGGCTTTATAGAAATTTTGATACTTGGAAATTAACACAGCCTTCAGATAGAAATAAATTCCAACCTGACATAAGTGGACTAGAAGATAAAATAGTAAAAGTTTCCCTAGAAGCTGGAGATTTATTAATTTTTAATAGCTCTCAACCCCATGGAATAAGACCAAATAATTCAAAAGATAAAGTTAGAATTGCGCAATATTTAGCAATGATGCCAGCACAAGAAAATGATCAAGATTTGGTGAAATGGAGAGTTAATTCGTGGAAAAATAGAGTGGCCCCTGAGGGATATGCATTTCCAGGAGATCCACGCGGTTGGGAACAGAAAAAATATAAAACTGCTAATCTATCATCATTGGGAAAAAAAATACTAGGATTAGATAAATGGTAATCAATTATAAAAATGAATTTAGATTTAAAAGATAAGAAAGTCTTTATATCTGGCTCAACTAAAGGTATTGGCTTTGAAACAGCTAAACTCTTTCTTGAAGAAGGATCTACTGTAATAATAAATGGAAGGACTAAAGAAGGTGTAGATAGAGCTCTTAATAAACTAAATAATAAAAACGTTAGTGGAATTTCTGCAGACTTTCTTAATAATGCTCAAACAGATAGATTAATCAAAAAAATTCCTGACGACATAGATATCATAATAAATAATGTTGGCATTTTCAGAGGTAAGGATTTTTATAGTGAAACGATTCAAGATTGGCAAGACCACTTTGAAGTAAATTTAATGAGTGGTGTAAAGCTATCTAAGCATTTTCTTCCTAATATGCTAAAAAAAAATTGGGGTAGAATCTTATTTATTTCATCCGAATGTTCCAGTTTAGTCCCAGGAGATCTTCTTAGTTATAGTGTTTCTAAAGCTTCTCTAAGTGTTTTTTCAAGTGGGTTAGCAAAACTCACTAAAGGATCAAATGTTACTGTAAACACAATAGTGCCTGGTTCTACCCTATCAGAAGGTTCTAAAGTATTTCTTGAACAAACAGCTAAAAGAGAAAATAAAACTATAGATCAAGTTGAAAAACAATTTTTTGTAGATGTTAGAGACTCCTCTTTAATCTCAAGGTTCCTTTCTGTTACTGAAGTAGCAAATACAATTTTATATTTCTCAAGTCCAATTGCATCAGGCACAAATGGTGCATCAATAAGGGTCGATGGAGGAAGTATGGGGAGTATTATATAAAAAAACCTTTTCACATTTCTATGAAAAGGTTTTCTAATATTTAATAAGACTTAATTACTCTTGATCAGGAGCTACTGCCATTACTAAACCAGTTGCATCTCCAAAATCACCACCATTAATAATCTTTCCGTTTTCATCAAATGTTAGATAATGGTACCATAATGCTCTAAAACTTTTTCTAGATGCTGTATTTGTTCCAGACCAATACCCATACATTCTAACACTACCGTTAGGTGATCCTGTATCAGGATCAGCTCCTGGAAGATAATTCTCAGCTTCCCATGTTATGTCTTCCATTGCATCTTGCCATCCTTTTAGATAATTTAGAGTTTCTTCTCTATTCATAATAGGGCCACCATAAAATGCGCTTTGAAATTCAACTTCATCAGCATAAAATTCTGATAGAGCATCAAAATCTTCTGTTACAAATACTTCAAACCACTCTTTAGCAATTTCAAGGTTACCCTCATATTCTGAATTTTGGACATTTGAACAAGATAATAGAAGGCCAAAAAATCCCAGTAATAAAATTTTTTTCATAATTTTTAATTTAATTGATTTATAGAATGAATATAAAAAAACCTTTTCACATTTCTATAAAAAGGTTTATTTAATAAATAATAGATATGACTATTCAGTTGATTCATCAGACACTAGAGATGAAAGTAACCCCCCTGCATCAAAATAATCACCACCTGAAATAATAAGTCCATCCTTAAAGTCCCATGTGTGATAGCTTATAAGCTCCCAACTTTTACCAGATTCAGAATGAACACCTGTCCATTTTCCGTAAGATCTAACACTTCCATCAGGAAG